>NZ_PIZD01000003.1:0-97529 GCF_010365615.1 Actinomyces sp. 565 | reverse complement strand
CGGGCGGCGCCGGCCCCCGGGTGGTGCTGGCCACCCGCCTGTACGCCCCCGAGCCGGCCGCCGCCGCGCTACGGCTGCGCGGACTGGCCCGCGCCCTGGCCGACGCCGGCGCACGAGTGACGGTGCTGACCTCCACGCCGCCGGGTATGAGCGCCCCCGCCGACCCAGGCGTGGCGGTGCGCTCCGCCCCGGCCCTGCGCGACGAGAGCGGCTACATCCGCGGCTACGCCCAGTACCTGAGCTTCGACATCCCGCTCGCGGCGCGGCTGCTGGCCGGGCCCGCGCCGGACCTGATCGTCGCCGAGCCGCCTCCCACCACCGGGGCGGTGGTGCGCGTGGCCGCCGCCCTGCGTGGCGCTCCTTATGCCTACTACGCCGCCGACGTGTGGTCCGACGCCGCGGCCTCCACCGGCGCCCCCGGCTGGGTGGTTGGTGCCCTGCGGGGAGTGGAGCGCCTGGTGCTGCGGGGTGCCCGCACCGTGTTGGCCGTCAACGACGGCGTCGCCGAGCGGGTGGGTGAGCTGGGTGCCCGGGCGGTGACGGTGGTTCCCAACGGCATCGACACCGACGTGTTCACCCCCGCCGGCCCGCGCGCCGCCGACGCGCCGCAGGCCCCCTACTTCCTGTACGCCGGCACCGCCTCGGAGTGGCAGGGCGCGGGTGTATTCATCGAGGCGCTGCGCCTGGTGCACAGGCAGGAGCCCGAGGCGCGGCTGGTGTTCCTGGGGCAGGGCAGCGACTGGCAGGCGCTGAAGGATCTGGCGGGCGGCGATGCGCGCGTGGAGTTTCACGACCTGGTTCCTGCGGTGGAGGCGGCCACCTGGCAGCGCGGGGCGGTGGCCTCGGTGGTATCTATCCGTCCCGGCCTCGGCTACGACTTCGCCTACCCGACCAAGATCTTCGCCGCCCTGGCCTGCGGCACGCCGGTGGTCTACGCCGGACCCGGGCCGGCGCGCACCGACCTGCCCGCCAACGCCCTGGGCTGGGCGAGTGACTACGACGCCGAGCAGGTGGCCGCCGCCATGCTGGCCGCCCTGGGGGCCTCCCGGGCGGGTGAGGCGCAGCGGGCCGAGGCTGCGGATCGCCGTCGGGAATGGGTCATGCACAACCGCTCCATGCGGGCAGCCCTGCGCGACGCGGCCGAGGTGCTGCTGGCCGAGGTGGCGGCAGCGGAGGTGCTGCTGGCGGAATGACACGCGACTTTCTGCTCTGATGCGAGCTTTTGCACCCTGGTGTACGCCTATTTGCCGCACACCAGGGTGCAAAGACTCGGAGCTGGCTGTGGAGGTGTTCTCCGCAGGCCCGTCGTGGCATGTGAGAATGGCTTAGTGAAGGTTCTGCATGTCAACGACGTCGCTCGGATAGGTAGCGCACTGGTGCGCCAGGCTCGCAGCATCGGTCTTGACTGGACTCTGTACGACACTGCCCGGGTTGATCCCCGCTGGTCGCCGCGTACTCGCGCGCTGCGCCGCGCGTTGCGCGGGGCGGCCTGGGAGGCGGGGCTTGCACGCAGAGCACTGGCGTCGGATCTTCTTGACATTCACGGAGCGACGGTGACTGCGCATACACGGTGGCTGCGCCGTCCCTATGTGCTGCACCTGCACGGAACGGACATCCGTGTACGACGCTACGAGCCCGCATACACAAACGTGGTAGAGCGCGCTGTACGTGAGGCCTTGGATGTCTATTACACAACCCCTGACCTGGCCGAGCATGTACTGGACCTGGCACCCGCAGCCACGCTCCAACCCGTGATCGTAGACGTGGGCGAGCTGCCGAGAGCTGTGGATACCGCCGCGGCGCCTCCACGCATACTCTTCCCCTCCCGGTGGGATGCGGCTAAAGGAGGGGACATGCAGCTTGAGCTCCTGGCCGCGTTGCGTGATGAACACGGCGATCAGATAGTGCTTGAAGGCCTGGACTGGGGTGAGAACGCCGCTACCGCGGCGCGGGACTTCGGTGTGGTGCTACGGCAGCGGATGACTCACGATGACTATGCGCGGTGGCTGGGAAGCGGCAGCTTGGCCGTGGGACAAATGTCCGGGTACATGAGTATTTCCGAGCTTGAGGCGATTGCCACGGGCACCACCACGGTCATGGCGCTGAACTCGCGCTGGTACGACGGATCGCATTCAACGACGCGTGATGTGCCCGTGCTCGGTGGGGTGACGGCTCCCGAGCGCCTGCTGGAAACCACGTTGGAGGGAGTTCGTGAAGCGCTTGCGGGCGCGCGCGTGCAGGGCGGACGAGAGTGGGTTGAGGCCAACCACTCGCCTGCGCGAGCTGTTGAACGGCTTCAGGAACGCTTCGCGCTGGTGAGTGGCTCCTGAACGCCGAGGCTGCTGATGCCGATGCCAAGGCCTAGGCGCGCGAGCGCCTGGGGTGATTAGTCAGGACGACGGTACTAGATCGGTGCCCCACTGGTTGTCCAGGAACAGCTGTGTCCACAGGCCCAGTGACGTGGTTCCCCGGGCGAAGCGCCAGGCCTGTTCTGAACGCGGAATCCCCTCGGTGAAGGCTTCGAAGGCCATGGGGTGATCCAGCATGGTGCGTACCGAGCGGACTCGTGATAGCAGCCGGTCGCCTCCAGTGGCGCGCATAGCGGCAAGCAACGCGCGCTTGGGGACGGCGGGCATAGACACACTGGGCGCCCGATACAGCTCCTGCTCCTGTCCCGTCACGCGAGCATAGTGGGCGCCGGTGTAGCGGGCGTACCAGTCGCGGTTCGCGGTCAGTTCCTCCGATCCGTTCATCCAGCAGTCCCACACCTCGGAGTCCAGCAAGGGAAGCGCCCAGTCGTAGCCGAAGAACTCATAGGCCTTCATGGAGTTGTTGATGTATTTTGCCTGCCGCTCCCTGAGATTGAACCATGCCAGCAACCCTTGCACGCCGCGTTCGCGGTCCAGCGGCGCCTCTGTCTCCGCGCGCCGGATCTCCTCGCGCAGGAGCGGTAGCGCGCGGTATGCCTCGGGAGAACCCTGGAGCACCGCGTATCGGCGGGCGATGGCGGTGAACACTTGAGCGTTCGAGGGGGATGAGTGCAGCAAGCCGGTGTCGTGCAGTGTCCGGACCGCTGCGTGCCCGGGGAGGATAATCGCGTCGTCGTCGACCAGGTGGTCTTCCCTGATTACGGTCAGGGCGTACCAGTCCTGCACGTGGGGGAGTGAGGTGAGCCCCCAGGTGGCGCCCTGAAAGTGAGCGCCGGCGGCGGTGTGCCAGCGCTGCGCGATTCGCGAGGGGTCTAGGTCCACTGAGAACCAGTCGATCCCCAGCGCCTGTGCCACGGCCCGAGAAATTGAGATCTCCCGGGAGCCGGGCTTGCCGTAGGTATAGGCGATTACTCGGGGGGCGCCCAGACGCTTGAGCCAGACCGCCAGCAGCCGCGAGTCGAGCCCGCCCGATAGCGGGAGTACCAGTTGCCGGCCTTCGGCGTGCGCAAGCAAACGGGTCACCGCCAAGTCCAGGGCATGATCGAAGGCCTCGTCAAACTCTGCGGCGGAGGTGATCGGGTTGGTGCTGTACCCGAAAGAGTCCCACAGGCTGCACGTCCAGGTACCGTCAGGGTGCAGAACCACGGTTGAGGCCGCTGGTGTCGCGTGCACGCCGCTTACCAGGGTCCGGGAGCCGACCACGAAACCGGTGTGGAGGAACACGTCTGCGGCCTCCGCATCGCGGCTCCAGGAACCCGAGTGCTTGCGAAGTGACTCCGGGTCATCGCTGACCATCCATTGGCCGTTTACATAGGTGAACAGCAGGTGGTGGGAGCGCAGGCGGTCGGTGTCGATGCGGAGGTCCCGGCCCTGGCGGGTGACGACGGTCCACTGACCGCGCCGATCGGATGGCGCGGCGGCGGAAACACTGTTCACAGTGTCCTCGTTGTCCCAGTCGCGCACCGGACGCCATAGCCACTCCGATGCTGTAGGCGTGCTGGTCCACAGCGGAGAGGTGAGCATCATCCGGAAGTTCTCCATGGGGCTCCTCAAGCCGTCGGGGTGTGAAGCGAGGCCGTGTGATACGTGAGGCTCGCGGCATGCTCGGTGGGAGAGGCACGACGTGATTCAATACCCGCATGGTACAGCGGTTGCGTGACAGGTGGGAAAGGCTGCGGACTGGGAGCCCCGTCCTGGGTGCCATCCTCACCCTGGTGTCAGGGACGGCTACCGCGCAGGCGATCACCTTTGTCCTGCAGATCTTCATAGCCCGGGTCTACTCGGACACGGACAAGGGCCTGTTCGGGATCTATGGATCCATCACTGGCTTTGTCATCACCTTCGCCGCGCTGCGCTTCGACTTGACTGTGGTGCTCCCCAAGGATGATCGCTCGGCTAAGGTCCTTGAGCGCCTGTCCCGACGATGCATCGTAGTCAGCTCCCTGCTGACCTCACTTGTCTGTATGGTCGGCGCAACCGTACTGCGTGACCACTACCACCACTCCGAGCAGTTGATGTGGTGGCTTATGATCTCTGGCGTTACCGTCTTCCTGGTAGCGCAAATCACCAACGTGCAGTACTGGCTCACCCGCAAGGGTCGGTTCGGAGACATCGCTCGCAACCGCGTGTTCCAGTATACGGCGGTTGCTAGTTGTCAACTTGTGGCGGGGCTGATCATGCACGGTGGGCTCTCCGCGATCATAATCGGCACAATCACCGGGCAGCTGCTCACCCTGGTCTTCCTGGAGCGCCGCGTTCCCGAACTGCATGAGCCGAGGGACCCCGAGGCGCCGACGATGCGCGAGATGATGCGGCGGTACTGGAAGATGCCGTTACTTAACGGCCCCAACGTCTTCGTGGACTCGATCCGCAACAACGGCATCAACCTGTTCATTGGTGCGGCATCTGTGGCGGCACTGGGGCAGTTTCAGCTCGCTTGGAGCACCATGCAGGTGCCTGTCTCCCTTATCTCCGGGTCGGTGTCCCAGGTGTTCCTGAAGAAGTTGTCGGACGCAGAGCCGGGGACCATGGCACCTCTGGTGAGGGCCGTGCTGTGGCGCGCCTTCCTGGCCGCGATTGTGCCCTTCGCGCTCCTGTACCTGCTGGCGCCCTGGCTGTTCCCGCTGGTGTTCGGGCCCACGTGGGACGATGCCGGATACTACGCACGCGCGCTCACGCCGTGGCTGTTCATGAACGTGCTCACCTCGCCGATCTCTAATATATTCGTGGTGACCGAGCAGCAGAGCCGACTGCTGGCGTTTGCTGTGGTCTACTGCGCCGTCCCGCTGACATGGCTCTGGCTCAGCCCGCTGCCCATCATGCAGACCGTGTTCGTACTGGGGATGCTGATGGCAGTGATGCTGGTCGTCATGCTGTGCATGGCGCTGCTGACCGCCCGGCGCTATGACCGCACGGGCGGACGCGACGACGTACGATGACGGAACTACCAGCTCGCTTGCGCTGCGTATGCGAGAATGCGACCGCAGTCTGTGCTCACATAATGCCGCCGCACGGGGAGGACCCACGTGAAAAAGTCGCCTGTTCCGCTGGTAGTGTTCACCGACAACTACCCCTTCGATGTTGGGGAGGAGTTCTTCGAGCAGGAGATCAGCTACCTAGCCGAGCGCTTCGCCGAGGTCTGGGTGGTTCCGATGCGGGCCGGTGTAGGCGCATCCAAGACGCGGAAGTTACCGGAGAACGTCTCCGCTGTCCTGCTTCCTTTAGTGGACGGCCGGAGCTGGAAGCAGCGCCTGCCCAGGCACATGCCCCGGCTCATCGCAGGACCTGGGCGGGTCGAGCTTGGGAACACACGCCGCTCGGCGGCTTGTGCGGTCCGTGAACTGCATTTCGCTGTTGATGTGCTGCACCGCTTCGAGCTCTTTACCCGTACGCGCCTATACCGCGAACGTCTGGCCGGGAGACCGCTGGTCGCCTACGGCTACTGGCTCTACTACGGTGCTGGAATGGCGCAGATGCTGCGGGCCACCCATGACGCCCCGGTAGCCGCTGTGTCCCGCGCCCACGCCTATGATGTCAACGAGTCCTACAAGCCCCAGGGCCACCTGCCGGCTCGCCGCCGGCTAGTCGGAGGGCTGGATGAGGTCTATCCGATCTCCCACTATGCGGCGTCGTTCCTGACACCATACCTCGGCGCAGGCACCGCTAACCTGCAAATACGCCACCTGGGGGTGCCTGCCGGTGGCAGGGGAGACTGTAGCCGGGAGCCGATTCATATAGTCAGCTGCTCGCATCTAGCCCCGTACAAGCGCGTGGACCGAATCGCTGACGCAGTAGGGGCGCTCAGTGGTCGGGGCCTGCAGGTTCGGTGGACGCATATCGGCGAACGGGATGAGGCGAGGCTGAGTTCGATAAGGCAGTACACCGCAACAGTCGCGCCTGGCGCGCAGGTTGAATTCATGGGGTACCAACCGAATTCGCGTATACGCTCCCTGCTAGAGGCAGGCGGATTTACGGTGCTTGTCAATTCCTCTTCGGGAGAAGGCGTCCCGGTGTCGATTATGGAGGCAATGGCGGCTGGGCTGCCGGTTGTCGCCACGGACGTGGGTGGCACCAAGGAGATAGTCCATGATGGAGTGAATGGGAGGCTAGTGCCTGCTGACGCCACTGGAGACGACCTCGCGGATGCGATTGCGGGGGTTGCCGGAGCATCTGCCAGCGACTTCGCCCGGATGCGCGAGCAGGCGGTGCGCACCTGGGACGAGGAATTCAATGCCGATCGGCAGTACAGCGACATGGCCGAGCGGTTGGTGCAGCTCGCCAGCCGGCTCGGGCGGGGGGAGGCGGCATGAGCGCGCAAGGCGATAGGCCGTGGATGGTCTTCCACGCCCCGTACCCGCTGGACCCGGATCCGACTTCGGCGTCCCGGCTGCGTCCGCTGCGCATGCGGGAGGCGTTTGCGCAGATCGGCTACAGGGTCTTTGACCTCTCTGGCTCGGTTAGCCGCCGGAGGAGGGCGTTCGCTGCCCTGCGCGCGCGAGTCGCCGCCGGTGACCGGCCCGCATTCCTGTACAGCGAGAATTCGACTCAGCCCAACGTACTGGCTACGAGCGTGCGCACCGGTGTTGCTCCGTTGCTCGACTATCGCATTATGCGGGCGATGAGGCATGCTGGGGTGCCGGTGGGCGTGTTTTATCGAGATGCCTATTGGCGTTTCGCGTTCGGGAGGGCGTCGGGCTTGCGTGGGTCGATTGTCCCTGCGCTACAGAAGGCGGACTTGGTAGGATATCGTCGTAACGGAGTCAACTTTTTTGTTCCGTCGAGGCCGATGGCTGATGTTCTTGGTTTGGATGATGATGTATGCTCGCCGTTGCCTCCGGCTGGACAGGCCGACTGTTCGGAACCATTGCCGCCTGTAGATGGAACGCTGCACCTGGTGTATGTTGGAGGTCTAGGCGGCCATTACGACCTTGACGTGTTCTTCTCCGCTCTTGTTGCGATCCCGTGTGCGCAGTTGGAATTAGTCACTCGAAAACCGTTGTGGGAGACGGCGGTGGCTGCGAACCCTGAACTCTCTGCGGAGCAAATCAGGGTGAGTCATCTTGCGGCGAATGAGTTGGCGCCGGTGTATAGACGCGCGAGTGTGGGCGTACTTACCGCTCGCCCTAGCGAATACTGGAGTTTCGCGGTGCCGGTGAAACTCTTCGAGTATCTGTCGTACGGTAGGCCGGTGATCGCCACACGGGGCACCGAGACCGGCAGGATCGTCGAGGCCAATGGTGCCGGGTGGGTGGTCGACTATGACCGGGATGCGATTGCTTCCCTGCTTGCCCACCTGCAGGAAGCTCCGGAGGAGATTGCGGAGCGAGCTGCGGCCGCCCGAGCAGCTGCACGAGTCAATACCTGGGCGGACCGTGCGCGGGACGCCGCCAGAACGTTGTCCCCGCAGAGCCTGGAGGCACTGCTCTGAACCGCTGGTACGTGTTCTAGCGGCCACCTCATTTCAAGAGAAAGTTCCTCATGTCAGTTCTCCTGCCGTGGCTGCACAATGCCGGCCACCTCATCGGCCTCATCGGGTTGGTGTTCGCGCCGGGCTGGGCGGCCTTGCGCGCTCTAGGATATCGGGGCGTGCTGCCGGTGGCGGCAGCGCCGCCAGTGACCTTTGCCGGGATTGCCTTGCTCGGTCAGGTCTACTCCTGGACGGGCGTGCGCTACACGATCACCTCGCTGGTAATCGGTCTGGTGCTGTACGTGCTTGTCATCTCGTTGACTGCGCGACTCGTTCTAGGCGGTCTGCCCGCGGTCTTACCGGAGGAACTATCGCAGCGGAGGCGCGGTACGGCGGGCATGGCGCTGCTAGCGGCGACCATGACAGGTATTCTTATTGCAGCACCAATAGTTAGCCAGTGGAATCCGGAGCTGCCAGCCCAGCAGATAGACTCGGTGTTCCATTACAATCTTGCTTGGGTCATTACACAGACCGGTGATGCCTCCCTGCTCACCGGTGCTTCCTGGTCGTTCTCCTTGCGTGCAATCCCCGCATACTATCCCTTGGTATGGCACGCCATCGTTGCCGCCGTCGCCGGTCCCGCGCACGTGGTAACAGTGACCAATACGCTGGTCGCGCTCACCCCCGTCATATGGACGCTCGGCATAGCTGCTCTTGCAATGGAGGCCTTCCCCACCTCTAGGTGGGCTCCGGTAATCGCGCCTCTGACGGCGGCTCTGCTTCCGGCGTTTCCAGTGTACATGCTCGGTTATCGGCAGTTGTGGCCCAATGCTCTCGGGTACGCGGTCCTCCCCGCTATGCTCGCGTTGCTGTGCCGGGCGATGCATATGCTCCGCCTCACCGGCACGGCGGGAAGGCGTCGCGCCGTCATCGCGCTCGTTGCCTTTATGATCGCTCTGGGAGGGGCGATCGCCACGTATCCATCCGCCGTATTCTCGGTCCTTCTCACCGGTATTCCGCTCCTGTACGGCATAGCGAAGGTCGCAGCGGGTTTCATATCGCGCCGTCTTGGAAGACGACGCGGGACGTTGCTCCTGGTTGCCTTTGGCGTGTTCGCAGTTGTGCTTGTGGGTGGGTTGCTGATACTTGAGCCGGGCGTGATGGCGCGTCTTGCTCGTGAGGGATACGCCGGAGTCTCGAACCTACCCCGGCGTATACAGGCGCTGATCACGCTTTGGCCGTTGGGCAGCGGCTACTTGGGGTACCGGCTAGCGCTTGCACTACAGCTGCTGCTGACCGCCGCGGGGCTGGTAATCGCAGCGCGCCGTAAAGAGTGGCGATGGATTGCCTGCGCTTGGCTGCTGCCAATGGTTCTACTGGTTGCGGCTTACCTGCCGCTAGGTCCTCTTACTGCGCTCACGGGGCTCTGGTATAACGATCCGTACCGCATCATACCCCTGGTTATACCGTCAATCTCCCTGCTGGCGGTCGTAGCGGTGGAGACTTGTGCCGGGGCTGTTGCCGAGCATGCTTCCGCTCCCCGCCGTAAGGCTACTGCGGAGGTCACCGCTGCGGCCTGTGCAGCGATCCTTCTGGTGGGAGGTGTCGGTGCGGATGCTGCGCGTCGGAGCGTGAGTGAGAGCTCCTACGAGGTAGGCAGTAATGCGCTGGTGCGCACTTTGAGCGTCGACGAGGTACGGATGATCCAGTCGTTGCGTGGCAGGACGGACCCGTCTCTGATGGTGCTCGGCGACCCAGCTGCTGGTGCGGCCTACGTTGAGGTTCTAGGCGGTCTGCGCTCGGTGTTCCCCCACATAACGTTCCGCTCCCTGGATTGGGATGCTCATTACCTGGCACTGCACTTCGCAGAGCTCCGCGAGGATCCCGTAGTCTGCGAGCTCATACGACACTATCGCGTGGGCTACTACTACGCCGACGACTCGGGAACGGTCCCAGGGGTGGACGTCGCCGAGCGCGCCCCCGGACTCTACGGGGTAGACACCTCCACCGGCTTCGAGCTTGTGGCAAGCGGGGACACTGCATCTGTATGGCGCATAACTGCGTGCGGCGAGCTCGACTCACCGGAGTCTCTCGTGCGTGATCCCTGGGGCCTGAATACGCCCTACGAGCCGGTGTACGGACCGGATGGAGAGGTGAATGTCTTCGATGAGGAAGGCAGGCTGATTCTTGAACCCTAGAGCGGCTCCTACGGTTTGGGTGTTCGGTGGTATGGGCCTACCCGTGTTGTGCGGGAGTGACTCCGGGCAGGTTGTCCTGTCGCGCCTCATGCGTACGCCCGTATCACGCCGTCCTCGTGGTTGTAGCGGTATGTGTCGCACCGCGTGCTCGCCTGCGCCCACTCGGCAGCCGACCGGTGACCACGCACGACTCGCCTCGGTATCCTCCCCCTGTCGTTCTTCTCTGGGCGCCTTGGCGCACGCTCCGCGCACTTCCTGCGATCTCCACCCTGGCCCGCACCAGCCGACCCGCCGCCGTTTGTCGCCACCATCTGCGGTTCTCACGAGCAGCTGAGATGAGTCGCGCCGAGGGCTTGACTGCGGCCTCATAGCCGATGTACGCTGCTTCACAATCCCTGACATGCCGGAATCAACGTGGAGACCCGATCATGCGTACGTTTACGTCCCTGGCAGCGGCATTTGCTGTCGCACTATGCTTCCAAGCAGTTACTACTTCCGCCGTAGCGGCCGATGACGTCAGTGGTCCCGATGATGTCGGCGTAAACGTCGTCGATGAGTTTGGCCAACGCCTGTGGTATGGCTCGGAGTCCTCGACGGTTGCAGCGCTTGCCAACCGAGCGGAAGAATTTGCGGAATCCCACCCCGATACCGTTCTCGGAGTCGCACTGACATCAGACCGGCAGGTAGTCGAAGTGTTCGTCACTTCGCTCGACATTGCGGGCCTGGATGAGTTGCTTTCCGCCGATTCGACCCATATACGGGCGGTCGTGAATGAGAATTCGCCAGAACAGATCAGGGCTGCAGAAGAACAGGTTTTAAACCGCGATTGGGGTGCGTTGCACATCGAGTCAGTCGCTCCTGACCCCATCGGAGACGGCATTGAGGTAACCATCTCAGAGGGTGACCACCCGGCAGACTCACGTCAAGACGGTAATCAGTCCGACTTCGATGACCTCGAAGACAGCGTACTTGACTCCTTGGGGGACATTGGAGTGGGAGTGCGCGTGACTCCCGGTGAACCGGAAGTTGAGGCCAAGACACGTTTCAACGACAGCTCGTATTTCTACGCGGGCGGTGCGATCGTGCTGAGCAACGGCACCCGATGCAGCTTGGGGGCGCCCATCGAAATCGGAGGAAAATACTACGTGCTGACGGCCGGGCATTGCGGAAAAGGGACTTGGCGGAATGGAGGTAACGGGAACTTCGTCGGCAGCCTGTACACGACCACGTGGACTGGAACCGCGCACAAATACGGCGACTGGCAATTGTTGCGGGGATCACACTACGCTCTACGGGTGTTTAACGCACAGCTCAATTCGTCGTCGTCACTACCTATCAGCGGTGGAGACTTCGGCCGGAGGGCGCTTGGCCGCGAACTCTGTGCGTCTGGGTCAACCACAGGAGCGACTTGCAGGTATGTTGTCCGAAGCACGAATAGTACGCGAAAGGTGGGAAGTACCACAGTTGGGCACCTGACGAACGCCATACATGACGTCAATCGCGACGGCGTTGCAGACTGCAACGGTTTCCGAGCCGGTGACTCCGGTGGCATTAGTTACTACGGCGATGGTAGAGGCGGAGCTACTGCGTATGGAATTGTCACGGGTCTTACGACCGGAAGTTGCAGTTACAGTTTCACTCAGCTGTCCGGTGTGCGAGCATGGAACGGAAAGGCCAAGGTCGGCTAGCGCGAAAGGTGGACGATTGGCTGGGGCAACTCTCATTCGTCTGACTTTGCGTGTCGGCATTTGAGGTGTGTTTACGGGCGCGCGAATGAGTGTGGGTGCGAGTGTGGTTGTGGTCGCTATTGGGAAGGTTGTAATCGGTCTTTTTTTAGCTACTTCCGAGACGTGCCAGGCGTCGACCGAGGACTAATTGCACCGATGGTGCAGCGGATATAAGTATGGGCTCTTCGGACTTGGCGATGAGCGCCTCGGGATGGGCTACCGTGCATGTGGCAATGTTCGGGCTGGACGGTCGTAATCGTTAGGTGCAGTCCTGCTGATGAGGCCCTTTTGTTCTGAGTGCCCTTCAGCGCTGGTGAGCTTGGGGACGAGGAGGGTGTCTTGGCCGTGTACGGGGTGTATTCGGGCCGATTAGGAGCTCTTCTGAATTGACGCCGAGCTATTTCGGTCTGGTCGCTTGCGGTCCTTGGGGCGGAGGGGCGCGGCGGCCGACCGCTCGGGACTCCCCGCAAGGGAGTCTGAGGCCGAGTTTCGTGCCGGCAGCCACGGCTGATGGACTGTTCTCACGGGCTTGTTGGCCAATAAGTACCCGCGGTAAGGGGGCATCCCCTATGCTCTCCTGCCACGATACCTGCAGCCTCATGAATATAGAGTGTTTCTCGTCAGGGGTAAGGATGCGGGGGCTGGGGGTTGTGCAGGAAGGTGGGTGTGTCGTTGGTGTGGGTGCACGCGGGACCTACGTGCGGCATGTGGCTCAATCGTGATAAGCAATTCCGCAAAGGGGCTTCGTGTGGCTGTCCCATGGTGGCACCTACGGGCGTCCACGCTTCCATCGCTCGCATCGTCTCATGCTTTTCCAGTGCACACGGATGCCGTCACGACGCCAAGTCCTGGCAGAGGGCCGCCACTCGCCGGACTCAGACGATCAAGATCATTGCCGCGATGCTTATCCAGGCTCCAAGCGTGGCGGCCGTGAACCGATATGTAAGAGTCTCGCCCGCTATCGCGTACCGATACCAGCCGCGATCCCTTGACGTAGTTCCTGAGCCGCCGGACGTGCTACGCACCCTGAAGGGCAAGGGCGTGCCGTTCGTGTGCCAAAGGACGGGACCCTGGTGTGAACCTACTGGGTTGCCGACTTTGACTCGGATACCGGCTACCGCCTGTGGTGCGCCGCCAAGTACAGGGCCTGTGGCGGGAACGTGCAAGCGCTGATAGGTCCATTGGGTTCCTGGTGCGGGGCATTTGCGGTTTTCCTGTCGGTCTGGGCTCCACCGCCCCTATCACTCTCGCCATGACCAATGCGCTGCCAGCGCTGTGCCCTTGCGTCGCATACGGGATGCCCACATGGGGCGACGAGGGGTACGCGGGCGCAGAAATCGGCCTAAATACGCCCACTAGGGGCTCCAAGCTCGACCCCGACCCGAAGACCCACAACTAGTTCTAGGTCAGCCTGCGGGCCCCGTAGGAAGAGCCAACGCCCTGCTCATGGGCTTTAAAGCCATCAAACGGCGACACTCAACCCATCAATCAGCACCGAAGTTACAGTAACCGTCTTGATCGTCTTCAACCTAACGCGCTCCTCTGAAGGGAAAAACTAATCAGTCTTGGTTGAGAATGCATGTGACGTGAGTTATCCGTGCGCTATTCATAAATAGCGTGCGGGGGCCGCGGGTCATCGTGCTGTACTTTAAGCATCGGTGAGAGCCAAGGCAACTTGTCTCGCGGCCTGGCCATTGCCGTATGGCACAGCACTTGTTTCCGCGGGCCGCGGGCGCTGCGCTGCGGCTACCAGGTCGGGACCGGGCTCCACCAACACGTTCCACCCCAATTCCACCGTCTCCACCCACTCGGTCTGCGGGCGCACTGTGGTGGTCGGGACACGCAGTAGGAACGCCTCCTTCTGCAAGCCGCCGGAGTCTGTGATGACGCCACGCGCGTGCATCACCGAGGCAATGAGGTCGGGATAGGCGAGCGGCCGGTGTGAACGCAGTGACCCCCGGTCGATCGAGATCCCGGCCGCCTGGCACTTCGCGACCAGCCTGGGGTGGGCGAGCAGCACTACAGGGTGGTCAACCGCTCCCAGCGAATCGAGTACCGTGTTGAGAATCGCCGGATCATCAGTGTTGTCCGGACGGTGGATGGTTGCCACGGAGTATGTTCCCGCAGCCAGTCCCAGCTCGTCCATGATGGCGCACCCGGGCTGCGCGGCGACCTCGTCACGCACCCTGTAGAGAACGTCGGTCATGACGTCGCCAACCAACACGGAGCGGGACGCTAGCCCCTCCTCGGCAAGGTGATCCATACCCACCTGGGTTGGTGCGAGTAGGAGATCGGCGGCGTGATCGGTGAGCACGCGGTTGATCTCCTCCGGCATGCGTCGGTTGAAGGAGCGCAGGCCCGCCTCCAGGTGCGCGACCGGAATGTGCATCTTGACTGCGGCAAGCGCCGCGGCCAGGGTCGAGTTGGTGTCGCCGTAGACAAGCATCCAGTCTGGGCGATCTCCCTCCAGTACTCCATCCAGGGCGGCCAGCATTGCGCCGGTCTGGCGCCCATGCGTACCCGAACCGACCCCCAGATGGTGGTTCGGTGCGGAGATGCCCAGGTCCGAGAAGAACACGTCGGAGAGCATGGGGTCGTAGTGCTGGCCGGTATGCACGATCACGTGCTCGATTCCGGCTTCCTTAAAGGTGCGGTCGATCGGAGCCAGTTTGACGAACTGTGGGCGTGCGCCGACGACGGACATGACTCGCATGGGGGCTCCTGCGGCTAGTTAACGGTGGACTCTGTCAGCTCACTGACAATGGCGTGGATAGTCTGCTTCTCGTGCTCGAAGCTCAGCTCATGGGCAGCGCGGTCAGAGGCGTGCTTGTAGCTGGCTACCTTCTCCGGCGTCAGCGCACGCAGGGTGGCGACGATGTCAGAGACATCGTTAGTTGTGGAACTGACCCCGACGCCGTAGGTTTTAACTACTCGCACCATCTCAACCGTTGGCCCCACGGCCACGGCCAGGCGTGCCTGGATGAAGTCGAAAATCTTATTGGGGAGAGTGAGACGTGCGTTCGTGTTGAACGGTGGGATCCAAAATACTCCCACATCATATTCGTTCAGAACGGCGGGCAATTCCTCGGGCGGCACCGGGTTGCGGAAGACGATGCGTTCACAGTCTGCGGCACGTTTTTTGAGCGCGGATAGGTAGGCGCCATTGTCTCCGCCGGCAACGAGATATAGATCCAGGGTGAAGTGTTCGTCAAGTTGTTTGACTGCGTCGATAGTCGCTTCGATGTTGCGGCCGTAAATTGCTCCGCCGGAGTGCACGAGGCGAATTGGACCTTCGGTCAGAACGGGGGAGGGGGACAGGTCTGCGTAGCGAGCAGCATTGCGCACCAGCCTGGGGGCGACGCCGTAGCGCTGGTTGTACAGGTCCGCGATCTCTCCGCCGACGGTCGTCACGGCCGCACAGCGCGGGAGATACGTCCGGCAGATGTGGTCCATCAGGGGAGCCACAAGCAGGCGCCAGCTGGTCACGTGGGTGCGCTCCTCGGGTGCCCACTCGTGCATGTCCGCCCACACTGGAGCGCCATGGGCTACAGCGAAGGCCGTGGGGATCGCGCGCGCGTCATTGGCGACGACCATGTCGAAGCGGCTATTGCCCACCAGGCGTATAGCAGCCCGTGCCGCGGGTGCGGCAGTCTCGGCGGAGCGCAGGCGGCGAGTGGCCAGCTTCAGCACTCCGGCGGGAGTCTGCGGCAGGGACGGTGCGGAGTCCGGTATCTGCAAGTGATTGACCACGTGGGGTGGCGTGGGGCCGTACCCCACACTAGTGACCTCGCCGACCTCGGCAAGCGCGCTGATCTCGCGCAGGACGCGGGCGTCACGGGCGATTGGAGAGAAGGAGATCACGAGGATAGCGGGGCGTTGGCTCACAAAGGCATCTTAGGGCAGGCGTCTCACGCTTGCCGGTCGATACGCGTGACTGGGATGACTTACGATGGTCGGACCGAAAGGTCGATTGAGGAAGGAACCCGCATGCGCATCGCCGTCGTCGCCCTGGGAAAGATCGGTCTGCCCCTGGCGGTCCAGTACGCCGGAAAGGGGCACGAGGTCATCGGCGTGGACGTGAATCCCGTCACTGTCGAGGCCGTTAACGCCGCCCGGGAGCCCTTCCCCGGTGAGGCCGAGCTCGCCGACCGGTTGGCCCAGCTGGTGCCCGCCGGCGCCCTGCGTGCCACCACCGACTACGCCGAGGCCATTCCCGGCGCCGACGCCGTTGTCCTGGTGGTGCCCCTGTTCGTCAACGACGAGACCTGGGAGCCCGACTTCGAGTGGATGGATGCGGCAACCCGCTCCCTGGCCGAGCACCTGACGCCCGGCACCCTGGTCTCCTACGAGACCACCCTGCCGGTGGGCACCACCCGCGGGCGCTGGAAGCCGCTGATCGAGGAGATCAGTGGGCTGAAGGAGGGCGAGGACTTCCACCTGGTGTTCAGCCCCGAGCGTGTGCTGACCGGGCGGGTCTTCGCCGATCTGCGCCGCTACCCCAAGCTGGTCGGCGGCCTGAACGAGGCCGGCACCGAGGCCGGTATTCGCTTCTACGAGCAGGTACTCGACTTTGACGAGCGTGACGACCTGCCCCACCCCAACGGCGTGTGGGATATGGGCACCGCCGAGGCCGCCGAGATGGCCAAGCTGGCCGAGACCACCTACCGGGACGTCAACATCGGCCTGGCCAACCAGTTCGCCGTCTACGCGGACAAGGCCGGCTTCGACATCCAGCGCGTCATCGACGCCTGCAACTCCCAGCCCTACTCCCACATCCACCGTCCCGGCATCGCCGTGGGCGGCCACTGCATCCCCGTCTACCCGCGCCTGTACCTGTCCACCGACCCGGATGCCTCGATCGTGCGCACCGCCCGGTCCTTCAACGCGACCATGCCGCAGTACGTGGTTGACCGCGCCGAGGAATTGCTGGGTGACCTGAAGGGCCTGCGCGTGGTGGTGCTGGGCGCCTCCTACCGCGGCAAAGTCAAGGAGACCGCCTTCTCCGGCGTGTTCCCCACGGTCGAGGCGCTGCGCGCCAAGGGCGCGCAAGTGCTGGTGCACGACCCCATGTACACCGACGCCGAGCTGGCCGGATTCGGCTGGGACGCCTACCACCTCGGCGACGCCGTCGACGTCGCCATCGTGCAGGCCGACCACCCCGAGTACGCCACCCTCGCCCCCGCGGACCTGCCCGGCGTGCGGCTGCTGCTGGATGGGCGCCGCGCCACCGATCCAGCCCTGTGGGCGGGCACCCCCCGCCTGACCATCGGCGGGGGCAAGTAACCCGCATCATGCGCCGCCCGGCATAGGCGCGGACGGCGTGGTTCATTGAGCCCTACGGCGGTCTTTCAGAATTCCGGTCCGGCGGGCCCGCACCCGGGCCCATCGGCACGAGCTCTCCCACACGAGGAGGAGTACCCATGGTGGGCTGGGTAGCCTTGGTGCTCGCAGCGGCAGTTGTAAGCCTGCTGGTGGCAGTTCCCGGCGCGACCCTGCTGGCGGGAGCGGGAACTCAGCGGCCGCTGGCAATCGCCGCCGGCCCCGCCGTAACGGTCGCAATCGTGGGCGTGGCCACAGTGGTCATGTCCCGGCTCGGAATCACGTGGGACGCGCGGACCGCTGTAGCACTGCTCGCCGCGATCTGTGGTGCCGGCGCCCTGGCGGCGGCCCTGCGCCGACGGCGGGGAACCACAGAAGCGGGTCAGCTGGAGGCTGAGGCCTTTACCGGCCAAGCAGGTCGGTCACGCGCGCTGGCCGCGTCGGTTGTCGGCGCGGTCACCGCGGGGGGAGCGCAGGTGGCGCTCTTCGCCAGGGCGGTTGGAAGGCCGGACGCCCTGCTGCAGAACACCGACGCAATGGTGCAGCTGAACCTCATCGCGGAGATCGAACGCAGCGGTGACGCCTCCATGCTCACCGCCGCCATACCCGTGACGGGTGGGAACTACCCCACCGCCTGGCACGCGTTCTCAGTATTCCTGGCACCCTTTGCCAGCACGCCCTTCGTGTTCAATGCCATGGCCGTGGCACTGTTCGCCGTTCTCTTCCCCACGGGCATGGGCATGCTCACGGCGACCGCCAGCAGAGGTACCATCGCGCGGATTGCGGCGCCGTGGCTCGCGTTGGCCGCCCCCTGGTTCCCCGGCCTCATGCTGACCTTCAGCGCGCAGGCCTCCGGGGCATTCGCGATTGCGCTGGTTCCCTCGGCCCTGGCCGCGGTTGTGCTGCTCTGGCGCAGGCGCCTGGACTGGCGTGCGCTACTGCTCGTGGCGGTAATGGTGCTCGGGATCGGTCTTGCCAGCCCCGGGGCCGGCCAATGGGCGGTGGAGGTCGGCTGCCTACTGGGCTTCATGCGGCTCGCCCCACGCGCGCGCAGCATCTCGCGCGGGCCCCTGCGCCTGGCCGCGGTCTTCGTTCTGGCCCTGGTCGCCTGCCTGCCTCTGATACTGATGACGCGAATCCCCACGCTGCAGGCCATGGGCTCCTTCGACCGCGGACAGATCCCCTTATGGTCGCGATTCCTCGCGCCCGTGCTGCTCAACGACGTGGTGGCGAAAGTCTCCCCAGTGCCACTCGCCCCGGCGGCGTACCTGCCCTTGGCCGTCATGGGGTTTATCGGCCTAATACTGTTCCGCCGTAGGGTGGGGCAGGTGCCGACGGCGGCTCTGGCGGCTGCGGTGCTGTGCGTGTGGATCACCGGGCTTCCGGAAGGACCATGGTGGGCCCTGGTCGGAGGATGGTGGCGGGACTACCCCCGATTCCTCGCGCTGGAGGTGATCCCCTTGGCGTTCTTCGGCGCGCTCGGCCTAGAGGCAGTCGTGCTGTGGCTGCACGGACTGCTGCGTCGGCCGCAGCGGTCAGCACTGGCACGCCGGATCGCCGGACCGGTTGCGGGGGCCGTGGCCCTGGCCCTGCTCCT
The DNA here is from genome assembly GCF_010365615.1 of Actinomyces sp. 565. Taxonomy (NCBI): domain Bacteria; kingdom Bacillati; phylum Actinomycetota; class Actinomycetes; order Actinomycetales; family Actinomycetaceae; genus Actinomyces; species Actinomyces sp. 565. The sequence goes on along the minus strand of NZ_PIZD01000003.1, from coordinate 78,852 downwards.
GGGAGTGTGCGCGCCCAACACCGGTGTCTTCCGCCAGCTGACGACCCGGGGCTACATCTACCTGATTCACCCGCCGTGGGTGACCGATGCCGAGGCGCTACGCATGGAAGCCGTTGGTGCGCAGCTGCCTGACGACGCCGTCGTCTACGGCTTTCCGCAGTCCGGCGCGGGCCTAATCCCCGTCCTGACCCCGGCGACCAGCGTGCACCGCTCGTGGAGTCCGGCCGGCACCCCCGATGAGAAGTTCATCGCCAAGCACTTTGATGAGATCGACACCAATCCGCGGGTGTGTGAAATCGTCCGCCGGATCGGCGGTACGCCGTACTACTACGAGGACTCGGACATCTCCGATCTGGAGCGGTGGATGCGCTTCCCCGGATACGATGAGGTAGACCTGACCTCCGGGTTCGAGCTCGTGGCGGTACTGGACACGGCGCACCTGTATCGGCTAACCGCCTGCGACTGAGGCTGCCAGCAGCAACCGGGATGAGTATGAACCTACTGCCATCCGCGCCTACAGCGGTCGTGCCCGTGCCCGCCGCGGTCGCAGTCTCGAGCGCGTCGGCACCCGTGACTGCGGCAGCCGCGGCGGCATTGCTACTGGTACCGGGCTGGCTATTGGCGCGCAGCTGGGGCGCGAGAGGCGTAACCGCAGTCGGAAGCGCACCGTCGCTGACTCTCGGCGTACTGGGGACGGCGACGCTGCTCGCCCAGCGCACGGGGCAGCGCTGGGAGCCCGCTGCCTTGCTGACCGGCTGGCCGATGCTGCTGCTCGCGTCCGCCTGTGCCGTCGGCCTGGCGCTCAGACGCCTGCCGCTGCCCGTCACTATCACGAGCCGGGATACCAGGGGGACGGACACCCTGGACCGGGACCGCCTGCCGCGGCGCGAGCGGCTGCTGCTGCTAGCCGCCATCACCCTGGCGGGAGGCCTCACCGCCATCCCGACGGCCCTGGGCACGGGATCCTGGGACAACCCCGCCCAGGCCTCGGACGCCGTATTCCACCTTTCCGCGACCGCCTACGTGCGGGAGACCGGGACGGCGTCATTTCTAGGCGGACTGGCACCGATGTATGGCGGCACTGCGGTGTACTACCCGACCGGATGGCACGCGGTTGCCGCACTGCTGCCTGGCAACGTCATCACCGGGGCGAACCTGCTAGTGGTGGTCCTCGCCGCGCTGGTGTGGCCGCTGGGCGTGGCGGCGCTACTGCGCGAAGTCCTTCCCGGAGCCGGCTCGGTCCTCGCGGTCGGCACCGCCCTGTCAGGCTCCGTGGTGTCGCCGCTTCTGCTGCTCACCAGCGTGTGGCCCTACGGCATGTCAGTGGTGATGCTCCCCGGCGCGCTGGCGCTGCTTGTACGCGCAGTGCGGTCGGGCAAGGTGGGTGCGAGGGAGCGTACCGCCGCCTGGATACTGGCCCTGGGGGCCTGCCTCGGTGTACTGATCGCCCACGGTGCGGCCGTGTTCAACCTGGCGGTGCTCGGCCTGCCCGTGGTTGTGGCGGCCGGAGTCCCGGCATGGCGGAGCGTATGGCGCAGGGGAGTGGGCGCGCGGGTGGCCATCGCCGCCTCGGGGGCGCTGCTACTGCTCCTCCTGGCCGGTGGGGCGTGGACCATGCGCCGACCTCTTGCCGCAGTGTTCAACTACCCCCGTGCAGCCGGGAACATCTGGGAGACCCTGTTCGCCGTAGTCACCGACCACCCCCTCCTGGCCACCTTCACGCCCTGGATACCGGGCAACGCCCTCGTCTTCGCCCTAGCGGTATGGGGAGCCGCGGCGTGGCGCCGGGACACGAGCGTGCGCGCCTGGGCAGTGGGAACGGGAATCTCTCTGCTGTTACTGCTGCTCGCCTCCGGCCCCGCATGGCCGCTGCGCGCCCTCGCCGGCCCCTGGTATACCCAGCGGGCCCGGATCATGCCCCTGCTGACGCTGGGAGTACTGGTGCTCGCGGCCTTCGGCATTCAGCAGGCGCAGCGGCGCTGGGGCGCGGCGAAAGGCGCACCTGCCAGCGCGGTTGGGCGCGGGCTTACGCTGATGCGGCAGCACGTCCCGGCGACGCTGCTGGTCATCTCCCTACTTGCTGCCCCGGGCTGGCGCTGGGGTCTGCGCGCAGAACTGCTTGAGGCGATTCACGACCCGGAGCGCATCTCCTACGGCGCCATGCTCTCCGCCGGTGAGCTCGACTTCATTCGTCGCATCGGCGGCGCCCTCCCCGACGACGCCGTCGTCCTGGGGGATCCCTCCAACGGCAGCGCATACCTGTGGAGCGTCACCGGGACGAAGGTGCTCTACCCCTCCCGCCCGCGGCCCTCGACCGCGGAACTGCGGTGGCTCGGGGAGAACGCCGACCAGATTGAGACCGACCCGCGCGTATGCGAGATCCTGAACCGGTACGGCGTCGAGTACTACTACAGCGACGACGCCGAGCCTGATGGACTTACCGGGGGTGTGCGTAAGCCCCTGTGGGGAGAGGCGCTGGCTCGGGTGCCGCGCAGCGCGCTGGAGGAAGTGGACTCACAAGGCAGCGCGACGCTGTGGCGCATTACCGCCTGCGACGCCGAGTGAGAGTGAGCCCCCAAGACCGGCCAACCCGCCCGCGGGACGCTCGCAGGCGCGGTCACTGCCCCTGAGCGGCGTACTTGGCCTCAACCTCCGCCTTCAGCGGGCGCCACCAGGCCTCATTGTCCCGGTACCAGTCGATGGTGGCCTGCAGGCCGGAGCGGAAGTCCGTGTACCGCGGTGACCAGCCGAGCTCCTGCACGAGCTTGGAGTTGTCGATCGCGTAGCGCATGTCGTGGCCGGGGCGGTCCGCCACGTGCTCGTAGTCGCTGGGGTCGTGGCCCATCAGCTCCAGGATGAGCTCGACGACCTCCTTGTTGTTCTTCTCCCCGTTCGCGCCGATCAGGTAGGTCTCCCCGATGCGGCCCTTGTCAATGATGTCCCAAACGGCGTCGTTGTGATCCAGCACGTGGATCCAGTCGCGCACGTTCTCACCCGCGCCGTAGAGCTTCGGACGCACGCCGTCGATCAGGTTGGTGATCTGCCGGGGGATGAACTTCTCGATGTGCTGGTAGGGGCCGTAGTTGTTCGAGCAGTTGGAGATAGTGGCCTCCACCCCGAAGGAACGCACCCAGGCGCGCACTAGCAGGTCGGACCCGGCCTTGGAGGAGGAGTAGGGGGAGGAGGGGTTGTAGGGGGTGTCGGGAGTGAACTTTGCCGGGTCGTCCAACTCGAGGTCGCCGTAGACCTCGTCGGTGGACACGTGGTGGAAGCGCACCCCGTGACGGCGCACCGCCTCCAGCAGCGTGAAGGTGCCCACCAGGTTGGTGCGGATGAAGGGGGAGGGGTCGCGCAGCGAGTTGTCGTTGTGGGACTCGGCGGCGAAGTGGACCACCACGTCGGCGTCGGCCACCAGCGGGTCCACCGTGTCTGCGTCGGCGATGTCACCAACCACCAGCTCGATCCGGTCGCCCAGGTCCGCCAGGGACCCCCGGTTGCCCGCGTAGGTGAGCTTGTCCAGCACTGTCACCTTGGCGTCAGGGCGACGCACGAGGGTCTGGTGAACGAAGTTGGCGCCGATGAAGCCGGCGCCGCCGGTGATGAGGACGTGCATGGAGTGCTCCCAGTGCGCTGCTAGAAGGCGTTAGAACGCTCGCAATCATGCCATAGTCGCGGCGACGGGCGCCGCTACGCCCCGGCGGGCGGGGGAGCCGCCGACGATGGGCGCGGGCCGGCCGCCTTGCCGAGACGGTTCTGCAATCCCAGTGGATTAAACAGCGGAGCGGCATGAATGCACGGGAAGTCCCGGAAATACACAGCAGTAATTCCCGGCTTGTCATTATGTCGTGCGGCACAAAGGGGTCGACTTGGGGCGCGCAATCGGTATCGTGCCCCATGGTTCACATGAATCACATGCGCCTCAAGGTGCACATGTGATTCACAGGTATCGCATGCGGCGCTGAAAGGATCCCCATGAGAGCCCCACGACTCCTCGGACTGACAGCGGTGTTACCTCTGCTGGCGGCCGGGCTCATACCCGCGACCCCTGCGGTCGCCGAAACCGCTACGCAGGCCGCCCCCGTGCAGCTGCTCGAGCTGACCACCTCCGCAGGCGAGGCGACCGAGGTGGCCGAGGCCGGCCTGCTGGACACGGCATCGGCCGGCACCAGCGGCGGCACCGGCGTCAACCCGGGAATCGCGCCGCGGCTGGCCGCCGTAGCCAGGGCGGCCACAGTGGGGACAGCGGGTGGCGTGGATCCGGAGGCGGACGCCCTACTACTTACCGAGCCCCTGGAGGTGGATGACTTCCTGGTAGCCGGCTTTACCTGGACCGGCGCCGACGAGCTGCCCGCGGGACTGAGCGTCTACCTGCGCGTACGCGAGGGCGGGGTCTGGTCCGACTGGTACCTGAACGAGGCCTCCGGCGCCGGCCGCGACGACGCCGCGGGCGTGGCCGGAACCGAGGAGTTCATCACCGGCGGCGCCGACGCCGTCCAGGCCAGCGTGGTCGGTGACGCGCAGGCCCTTCCCGCCGGACTCCAGCTCGCGCTCATCCCCGGGCGGCCCGCAGGCGAGGAGGTGCTTGACCCGGCGGAACTGAGCGCGGCCGACGCTGAGCCCACCGCAGTGGCCACCCCTGAGGATCCCGAGGAGGAGCCGGCGGGCGGACTCGGCGCGCCCACCGCCGACGCCACGGCGCAGCCCACGGGCGCTCCCGCCACCGATGCGGAGGAGTCCGACCCGGAGAGCTCGGACTCCGCGACGGGTGGCTCCGGCGCGGCCGGCGGAACCTCGCTCGGCCCGGACCTGCAGGCGGCCCTGGAGACCGCCACCACTGCGGGCGGCCTGCCCGTCGCGGTGACAACTCGCTCGGAGTGGGGCGCCAACTCCGCCTATATGAGCTGGTCTCCCACATACGCCGCCGCCAAGCACGTGATCGTCCACCACACCGCGGGGACGAACAACTACACCGCGAGCCAGTCCGCCTCGATTGTGAACGGCATCTACTACTACCACGCCGTCACCCTGGGCTGGGGCGACATCGGCTACAACTTCCTGGTGGACAAGTACGGGCAGGTCTTCGAGGGCCGCTACGGCTCCACGGGGGCCGCCGCCGGTAAGATGGTGGTGGGTGCCCACGCCTACGGCGCCAACACCGGCACCATGGGCATCTCCATGATGGGCACGTACACCAGCGTCTCCCCTGGAGCCACCCAGCTCACCAACGTCGGCAAGATGGCCGGCTGGTTCCTGAAGCGGGCCGGGGTCACGAATGCCGCCGGCTCCGCATCCTTCACCTTCAAGTCCACGGAGAAGTACTCCGCCGGGCAGACCATCTCCCTGCCGGTTATCTCCGGGCACCGCGACGTCGGCTACACCACCTGCCCCGGTGACGTCGGCTACTCCAAGCTCGGGCAGATCCGCTCGACCGCACAGAACCAGGTCAAGGGCACGAGCGCCCAGACCTCGCCCACGGGATCGCCCACAGGATCGGCAACGGCGGGCAACAGCGCCCGCACCCACCAGGTCTACCTCAATGACTCCTGGTCGGCCGGTGCCAACATCGTGTTCACTTACACCACGCCGGCCACAAGTGTTATGGCGGGCGACTGGAACGGCGACGGCGTGGACACCACGGGCGTGCGCAACGGCGCCGCCTACGGCTTCCGCAACACCAATACCTCGGGCGCCAGCCTGCGCACCTTCACCTACGGCAGGGGCACCGACCAGGTACTCGTCGGGGACTGGGACGGCAACGGCACCGACACGCTGGCGGTACGCCGCGGCAATACCTACTACTTCAAGAACTCCATGTACGGCGGGGGAGCGGACAAGGTGGTGACCTACGGCACCGCCGCGGACGAGGTCGTCGTCGGCGACTGGAACGGGGACGGCAGGGACACCCTCGCCGTGCGCCGCGGCGCCGAGTTCCACATCAAGAACTCCCTGGCCGGCGGTAAGGCGGATCGCGTCGTCATCTACGGCAGGGCCACCGATGCGGTGTATGCGGGCGACTGGAACGGGGACGGCAGGGACACCCTCGCCGTGCGCCGCGGCGCCAGCTACTACGTACGTAACTCCCTGTCCAGCGGCGTCGCGGATACCGTGCAGACCTACGGCCGCAGCGGGGACCAGGCCATCGTCGGCGACTGGAACGGCGACGGCAGGGACACCTTGGGAGTGGTGCGCTGAACAGCGGGGAGGACCACTCCCGGCGGGCGGGGCGTCCGCAACGGCTTGTAGGCTAGCTCCAGCCATTGCCGCCTCGCGCCCCGGGGGTGGTGCGCCCATCCGAGAAGGAAGCTGATGAAACTGTTCGTGCAGGTCCCCTGCCTCAACGAGGAGGGGACGCTGGGCATGGTCCTGGACACGATCCCCCGCCAGATCGAGGGAGTCGATCAGGTCGAGATCCTCGTGATCGACGACGGCTCCACCGACCGCACCGTGGAAGTTGCTCGGGAGCACGGGGTCAAGCACTTCGTGCGCCACGCCCGCAACATGGGCCTGGCCCGCTCCTTCCGCGACGGCGTTGACTACGCCCTGGCGCACGGCGCCGACATCGTGGTCAACACCGACGGCGACAACCAGTACAAGCAGGAGTACATCGGAGAGCTGGTGGCCCCGGTGGTGCGCGGCGAGGCGGACATCGCTATTGCCGATCGGCAGACCGCTAGGATCGCGCACTTCTCCTGGTTCAAGAAGCGCATGCAGCACTTCGGCTCCCAGGTGGTCAACTACGCGGCCGGCACCCGCCTGCCTGACGCCGCCTCCGGCTTCCGCGCCTACTCCAAGAACGCCCTGCTCAAGCTCAACGTCATCACCCAGTTCTCCTACTGCATGGAGACGATCATCCAGGCAGGCAACAAGCGGCTGCGCATCGCCTCGGTGCCCATCACCACCAACCCCAAGACGCGTGAGTCGCGCCTGTTCAACAACATCTTCCAGCACATGGCCAAGTCCGGTGGGGCCATCACCCGCTCCTACCTGATGTTCAAGCCGCACGTGGTGCTGGGCTGGCTGGCCGCACTGTTCGCGGTTATCGGGGCGATTCCGTTCATCCGCTTCTTCATCCTGTGGTGCATGGGCACCGCCGGCGGCCATATCCAGTCCCTGGTCTTCGGCACCACCATGCTGGTAGCGGCCCTGCTGAGCGTGGCTCTGCTGGTGATCGCCGATTTGCAGCGCACCAACCGGGTGCTGATCGAGGAGACCCTGGAGCGGGTGAAGAACATCGAGTACGGGCGGGTGGACCACACGCAGATCCCCGGTATCCGTGCCGCCCTGGTCTCCGGCCGCCCCTCCGGGGCCGATCCCGCCTACAGCCGGGAAGACTGAGGCATGCGCAGGATTCTTGGCTTCGGCACCTACGACACCGCGGCGCACCCGCGTGTGGAGGTGCTGCTGGAGGGACTGCGGCGCACCCCCGGCAATGTGGTCCGGGAGCTGGATGAGCCGTTGGGTCTGAGCACCGCAGATCGGGTCGCGATGCTCAAGCAGCCGTGGCGCCTGCCCGTCCTCGGCGGGCGGCTGGCCTCGCGCTGGTCCCGCCTGGCGGCCGGCAGCCGTCGCTTCCGCGGCTCCCGCAAGCCGGACGCCCTGCTCGTGGGCTACATGGGCCATTTCGACGTGCTGCTGGCCCGCCTGCTCTACCCGCGCACAACGATCATCCTGGACCACCTGATCTTCGCCTCCGGCACCGCCCGCGACCGTGGCGAGGACGGTGCCAAGGCGAGGCTTCTGTCCGTCCTGGACCGGATGGCTACGCACTGCGCCGACGTGGTGGTCCTGGACACCGGCGAGCACGCCGCCAAGCTTGATGGCTCCATCGCCGACCGCGGAGTGATTGTGCCGGTCGGGGCCCCCAGGTCCTGGTACGGGGCCGGGGAGGCCGCGGCTGCCGCGCGCGCCGACGACGACGGTGCACGAGACGCGGAACGTCCGCTCACCGTGGTCTTCTTCGGGCTGTTCACCCCGCTTCAGGGAGCCCCCGTTATTGCCCAGGCTCTGCGCCTGCTCGCCGAGCGCGGCGCCCCGGTACGCGCCCTGCTGATCGGAGCGGGGCAGGAACGCGCCGAATGCGAGCAGATTCTGGCCGGCTCCCCGGCCGCGCAGGCGGTTCAGTGGCGCGACTGGGTGGACTCCGCCGAGCTGCCCCGCGTAGTGGCCGAGCACGACGTGTGCCTCGGCATCGTCGGCACCACCGACAAGGCGCTCGACGTCGTACCGAACAAGGTCTACCAGGGGCTTGCGGCCGGCTGCGCCGTCGTCACCTCCGACACCGCCCCGCAGCGGCGAGTGCTCGGTGACGGCGCCGTCTTCGTGCCGCCGGGTGATTCCCGTGCGCTGGCGGACGCCCTGCAGCATCTGGCAACCGACCCGGCGGCCCTGCGCGACGCACGTGCGCGGGCCGCAGCGGCCGCGGCGGCATTCGTCCCCGAACAGGCCGTGGCCCCGCTGGTGGACGCCCTGGAGCGCAGGCGCCGGGAAGAGGCGCGCCGGTGAGCACGCTCCTGGGCGGGATCACGGGGGCGCTGCGCTCCACCCCGGTGCGTATCGGCTTCCTCATACTGGTGGTGGCGCTGGCTGTGTACGCGGTCGTCTCCCAGTGGGATGACATCGTGGCCGCCATGGCCGGAATGAGTCCGCTGGCCCTGCTGGGCTCACTGCTGGCCGGTGTGGTCTACGTGCTGCTGACCATGCTGGCCTGGCGGGTGCTGCTGGCAGACATGGGCACAACCCTGCCGCCCAGCGCGGCCTTCCGCGTCTTCTTCGTCTCCCAGCTGGGCAAGTACATGCCCGGCGGGGTGTGGAACATCCTTGCCGCGGCAGAGCTCGGCGCGGACCATGACATCCCCCGCCGCCGCTCGGTATCAGTCATGGCGGTAACGGTAATCGTCTCGATTGTCACCGGCGCCGCGCTGGCGGTGGCGACGATGCCATTCGCCTCGGAGCGGCTGCGCGACAGCTACGGCTGGGTGACTTGGACACTGCCGGTATTCGTCACCATGCTGGCGCCGCCGGTGCTCAACCGGCTGCTGCGGCTCGTGTTCCGACTCACCGGGCGGCCGCCGCTGGAGCACCCGGTGAGCTGGTCCGGGATCGGCGCCTGCACGGCGTGGACGCTACTGGCCTGGGCGGTAGCGGGCGTGCAGGTGTGGCTGCTGGCCGTCGGCATCGGGATGGAGGCTTCGGCGGCCACGCTGGCGCTGTGCGTCGGCGGGTACGCCATGGCCTGGACGGTAGGCTTCCTGATCGTCTTCGTTCCTGCGGGCGCGGGCGTGCGCGAGGGTGTGCTCGGACTCGTCCTGGCGGGGTCGCTGAGTACCGGCGGCGTGGTGGCCGTGGTCTTGCTGTCCCGCGTGGTGCTTACGATCGCGGACTTGGCCATGGGCGGGGCGGGAATCGTGGCCGCCCGGCAGGGCCGTCGGCGGGAGCAGGCACAGCCCGAGTGAGCCGCTGGGGCCGACCGGGCGGATTGCCGATAGATGAGGAGGAGCAGCATGGTGACCGCGTCCAGCATCGCCAGCACATTCGGTCAGGTGGGCATGACCCGAACTGCCGCTGGCAGCGCTGCCAACGCCGCGACTGACGCCGCCACTGATGTTGCCGGGCTGAGCGCGGCCTCGCGGCGCGGCAGGCGGGCTGCGGGCGGTGGCGGAGGCTCCCGCGCAGGGGCGGTTTGGCGTAGGCGGTGGCCCGATGTGGGTGTTGCCGCGGCGATTGCCGCATTCGCATTCGCCATCGCCGCGCTGCAGATCTGGCGTGTTGATGAGATCAGCCCCATCGACGAGGCCACGCACATCGATTACGTGTGGCGCATCATGCACGGCGAGCTCCCGCACCGTGGTGACACCTACACCTCCTTCACGCTTGAGGAGTGGTCCTGCCGGAAGCAGGCCAGTGTCTATAACAAACTGCCCGAGTGCGGCGTGACCGACCGCTCGCAGTTCAAGGTGATACTGGAGAACTACAACGCCTGGCAGCCTCCGGGCCTGTTCGCCGTGGTGGCCGTGATGACCCGCATGGGCATGGCGGTGAGCTCCCTGGACCCGGTGACGCTCATGCGCCTGTCCTGCGCGGTCTTCATCGCGGTGGGCCTGGGGATGGTATACGCCCTGATGCGCATGTGGTCCCTTCCGCGCGGGCTTGCCGCTGCGGTGGCCCTGCTACTGCTCGCTAATCCCTTCACCCTCATGATGGCCACGACCGTGTCCACCGACGCGCCCTTCCTGGTGTTCGGGGTGCTGTCCGCGATAGTGCTCACGCGCGAGCTGTCGGGCAGGTCGGCGGCGCTACTCGCCCTGGTCACCGGCGCCTGCGCGGGCCTGGTCAAGACGATTGCCCTGGCCAGCCTGGTGATCGTGCTCGGAGTACTCGGCGTCATCGCTGTGGTGCGGCTGGTGCGCGGAAGCGGCCGTTGGTGGCAGCCGCTGCTCACAGTGGCCGCAGGCGCCTCCGGGGCGGGGTTGGTGACGCTGGTGTGGGGACGATACGTCACCGCCCACACGCCGAGCGGTTGGAGGAACCTGGTCCTCGGGCAGAACAACACCGAATACGTGGGAAGCCCGTTGGACGAGTGGCTGCCGACGCTCACCGACGTATTCGGGTATACGGCGGGATCCTGGGAGGGGTCCCCGGTAATGACGTACCACGGCCAGTTGCTGACCAGCCTGGCCGGCCTGGCACTGACCGTGGTGCCGTTCTGCGGACTCATCGCGTTGCGCGGGAGGGAGCGGCTGCTCGCCGGCATCGCGGCGGTGGGTCCGGTGCTGGTGGTGCTAATAGTCCAGATTCAGGCGTGGGTGCGTGAGGAGGTCTACTTCCCCACCGTCTCGGCGCGTTACGGAGTCACGATGATCCCGCTCACGGCTCTGGTGCTCGGGCTGCTGCTAAAGCCCCTGGGGCGACGCGGACAGGCCGTCGTCTGGGGCGTGTGCGCCGTCGTAGTGGTGCTGGTGGTGGCAGATGTCATGGGAATCGGCAGGGTTGCCTAGCCGGCTCAGTCCTGGGCTGCAAGTGCCCCGGAACGGCGCCGCAGGCCGTCGCGTATGCCACGGCGCAGCATGCGTCTGCGCTCCTTGCCCCGATCGGGCAGCAGGGCGTTGAAAGCCGCGTACTTGGCCAGCCAGTAGACGTAGCGCACGCGCCACCGCCAGGGCATGAGCGCGTGCCTGCGGACCAGCAAAATGGTGTTGCGGGCCAGGTAGTAGTTGCGAACCGGCCCGTGGACGTGTACCGGCTGCGACCGGCCCGGCAGCATAACGACGTCGTCGCCAAGCGAATGGTGCAACCGGGCCGCGGGAACAACCAGCAGCCGGTACCCCGCCCGGCGGGCGCGCAGGCCCCACTCCAGGTCAACGTGGTCAATGAACAATGACTCGTCCATGGCTCCGACCTCGCTGAGCGCCTCCATGCTCACCAGGCATCCGGAGGCGATGAGGAAGGCGACTTCGAGGCGGTCGGCGCGCAGCTCCGCCGGGGTGGCGCGTCCCGGCTTCCAGCGACGGCACACGTAGACGAGCTGATCGCCGCCCTCACGGTCCTCCTCCGGCAGGGGACCGACCGCAGCGACACGCTCGGCGGCGTCGAATGCGGACAGCAGCCGCCGCACCATCCCCGGCGCCGGCAGGGAGTCGTGGTCGGACAGCAGCACGTGGGAGGCACCCAGCTCGCGTGCACGTGCGATACCCGCGTTCTGGGCCGCCGCGATCCCCCGGTTGTGACCCAGCGGCAGCAGTTCCGCGCCCACGGCGGCCGCCGCGCCCTGTATGCGGGAAAGCCGCTCGGCGGAACTGCCATTGTCAACGATCAGTACCTGGTCGCACTGCGCGGCCAATGCCCCGAGGAGCCCGGCGATGTCGTGATCCGGATTGAAGGTCACGACTACTGCTACTACCACCGGCATTGACGACCTCCCTTGCAGCCCGCCCGCAGACGGCTGCGCACAGGTTACCCGGCGGGGCGTCAGCGCGAACCGGAACGTGCGGGAGACATCACCCACCGGTCCCGTATGTGCCTGGGACTGAGCGGGTATGGTGGCCTGGTCCGTCCGGCGCGGACACGAGTAGGCGAGTCCCCGTTGCGGACTACTCCGCGCTCCGGCGTGCACCCCGAGGCAAGTGAGGACTGCATGAGCAAGACGAACGTGAGGTCCAGGAGGTCCTTCTGGCAGGAGTGGGACCTCATCCAGGCATTCGGGCAGCGTGACCTCAAGTCGAAGTTCAAGGGGACCGCACTGGGCTGGCTGTGGTCCCTGGTTGTCCCCCTGGCCTCGCTGGGGATCTATACGCTCATCTTCGGTGGGCTGTTCAAGATGGTCCCCGCAACTATTGCCTCTCGGCACGAGGGCATCGGGATCTTTGCGGTTTGGCTGTTCGCCGGCCTGACCATTTGGGGATTCTTCCAGAACTCCATCAACGCGGGCATAAACGGCCTTCTGGGGTCGGGGGGACTGCTGCAGAAGGTTTATTTCCCGGCCTACTCCGCTGTCCTCGGCTCTTGCCTGGCCGTAGGGGTGCAGTCGGGGATTGAGGTTGGTCTGCTGCTCGTGGTCCTGGCGTGTCTGACGAATGTGTCATGGACCTGGCTGCTGCTGGTGCCCTTCCTGCTGCTACTCACTGTGTTCACCGGTGCCGTCAGCGTGATCCTGTCCGTATGGAACATCTATGTTCGCGATCTCGCCCACCTGGTGGGGGTCTTCCTGCAGCTGATGTTCTATGCCACCCCGATCATCTACAATCCCGATATTGTCCCGCAGACGGTATGGGGGCTTCCAGCCCATGACCTAATCCAGGGCATGCCCATGGCGCAGTTCATCAGCCTGTTCCGCTCACTGGTCTACTCCTTGCAGCCCGGAGCGGCGGCCAGCTGGCTGGCGTGCGCCGCCTGGGCAGCGCTGGCCCTGGTCGCGGCGGTGTGGGTATCACGCAGGTGGGGAGCCGATCTGGGAGAAAGGATCTGAGTGCCGATGACCACTCCAGTCTCCAGCGCGGACGATGACTACGCCATCGAGGTGCGCAATGTCTCCAAGCACTTCACGCTCCACGCAGACCGGCGCGACTCCCTGAAGGAACGCTTTGTCCGGGGGCGCTCCAAGGACACGCACGTGTTTCGCGCGCTCAATGACGTCAGCTTCAAGGTGCGGCGCGGCACCACCTTCGGGCTGGTTGGCCACAACGGCTCGGGGAAGTCCACCATGCTCAAGATCCTCGCGGGCGTCTACCGGCCCACCCGCGGCGAGATCATGGTGGCCAGCAAGGTTGATGCGCTGCTGGAGGTTGGGGCGGGCTTCCACGGGGAGCTGACCGGCCGCGAGAACATATACCTCAACGGCGCGATCCTGGGGCGCAGCCGGAAGCAGATAGACGAGTCCCTGGACTGGATCATCGACTTCGCGGACATCGGCGACTTCATCGACGAGCCCGTGAAGGTCTACTCCTCCGGCATGACGGTGCGGCTGGGATTCGCGACGGCGGTAGCGATCAAGCCGGAGATCCTGATCGTGGATGAGATCATCGCGGTTGGTGACGAGGAGTTCCAGCGGAAGTGCTTCGACCTGATGCGGCAACTGCGCGACCGCGGCACCACCATCGTGCTCGTGACGCACTCGCTCTCGCTCGCAACCGAGATGTGTGACGAGGTTGCCTGGCTGGACCACGGCAAAGTGCAGATGATAGGCAACGCCGATGAGGTGGTCTCCTCGTACCTGACGGCAGTCAACGAGCGAGAGGCGCGCAAGCGCTCCGCAGAGCAGGGTGAGGAAGAGTTCCCCGAGGACGAGCCGTACAAGCAGAACCAGGGAAACGGGGACTGCCGCATGACCGGCGTGGACTTCCTTGATGAGAACGGGGCGGAGGTTCCCTTCATCACCTACGGGAAGCCGCTGACGCTGCGCGTGCACGTGCGCGCCAAGAAGGACTTGCATGACGTGGAGCTGGGGCTGGGCTTCGCCACGGATGGCGGGGTAACCGTAGCGGGCCCGAACTCGCGCGCCGCCGGCACGCTCTACACGCTGCGCCGAGGCGATTCATATATCGATTACAGCATCGATCAGGTGGTGTTCCAGCCGGGACGCCTGTGGCTGACAACCTGCTTTGTCAGGGACGGGCAGATCTACGACCTGTCTGATCGACGTACGGAGATGATTATCCGCGCGGACCGAATGATGGATGAGCCCGGACTCGTTACGCTTGCGCCGGGCCGGTGGAGCAGGCGGCCCGGGCACCCGGAGCCGGAGAAGGATCATGAAAATGGCATCTGAGAAGGACGACCAGTCGATGGGTGATGCGTCCGCGCGTGACGAGGAGATTCGTCAGCTACGGGCGACCCTGCGCAAGATGCGCCACGAAATCTCCGAGCTGTCCTTGCGCAATGAGGAGCTGGAGAAGGAGCTGCGCCGAGCCAACCGCACGGTCGCGGGCGCATGGGAACAGATCAACGTGATGCGGCACTCCTCCTCCTGGCAGATGACGGCTCCCGTGCGCGCCCTCAAGACGGTGCTGCGGGGGGTCCTCAGATGAGGGTGCCAGGGCGGCGGGGACCGCTGGTCTCGGAGGTGTCGCAAGGACGCGTCCACATCGAGCGGGGCGACCCCCACGCCGTCGTCGGCTCCGACCGGGTGGCGCTGGTGGCCCAGTTCTCCGCGGGGCCAGTCCAGCCCAGGTCACTGTCTGAGTACCTGCAGCGGCTCGACGCCGCCGGATACGCAACCGTGGTCATCTCCACCTGCGAGACCACCGCGCCGCTGGAGTTCCCCGCGGGCGTCCCCACCGACACGATGGTCATACGGCGCCCCAACCTCGGCTACGACTTCGGCTCCTGGGCGACCGCGCTGGGATGCTTCCCCGAGCTGCGCGAGGCGGGCACCGTCCTGCTGACCAATGACTCACTGCTGGGCCCCTTCGGACCGATTGAGCACCTGCTCGAATGGGCTGCGGCACCCGGCCCCGACATTCGCGGCCTGACCGCCTCATACCAGTTCGCCTACCACGTTCAGAGCTACTTCCTCGCCTACCGCGGCGGGATCCTGGCAGACCGGCCCTGGCGCGACTTCTTCAACTCGGTGAGAGTGGAGCCGGGCAAGGACGAGGTGGTCTTGTCATACGAGATCGGCGTCTCGCGCACGGCCTTCTCAGAGTGCTACTCCAGCGAGGTGTGGGTGACCGGTCCGGAACTCGGGGTGCCCTATGGAAACCCCACCGTCGACGGCTGGAAGAACCTGATCGAGTCCGGCGTGCCGTTCCTCAAGCGCACCATCATGACCCACCCGTCCACCCAGGCCGAGGCGGCCGAGGCGGCTCAGTACATCCGACGCCGGTTCGGCACCGACGTCAACGACTGGTAAGGACCTGTGATGACTAAAGTCACCAAGACCGGGCTCGTGCGCCGAGCCAGCTACTTCGCCGCCAGGGGGCGCAACGCGGTCGCGAACCTGGTCGTCAGCGGCAGCATCCACGGCTATCAGAGCAAGCACTGCGCCGACTTCAACGAGTACGTCTCCCGCCTGGGCGGGCGCCAGAACTCAGGCTTCCCGGACCACTGGCGCGTGGACGACTCCTTGCGCAACGACGATCCGGCCCGGATCGCCGTGGTGATCCACTGCTTCTACCCCGAGCTCATGGACGAGCTGTTCGACCGCCTACGGGCGATACCGGTCGACTTCGACCTGTTCGTAACCAATGCCTCCGGCCAGGAGCTGACCGTTCCTCGGGAGCAGCTGCCGCGCCTAGGTCACACCAGCGTCGTAGAGGTCGCCAACCACGGGCGGGACATCTTCCCAACCGTGCAGCTGGTCAACGCCGGCCTGCTCGACCCCTACGACATTGTGCTGAAGGTGCACACGAAGCGAAGCCCCTGGCGCGAGCAGCACGCGGAGCTCGCCGGCGACGGCGCCGGGTGGAAGGACCAGCTGCTGGGCGACCTGCTTGGCTCCGACCAGCGGGTGAAGGAGATTCTCAACGCGTTCGCCTCGGACTCCTCCCTAGGTCTGGTCACCGCCGACGACTGCGTGGTCGGCCCCGAGTTCTGGGGCGGGGACCAGCACATCGTCGAGCAGCTGCTGCGCCGACTGGAGATGTCGCTTGATGATCCGGACACGCTGCGCTTCGCATCCGGTTCCATGTACTGGATCCGCGGCTTCGCACTGCAGGGGCTGCGCGCCCTGAACCTGCAGCACGCAGACTTCGACGAGGAGAACGGGCAGGTCGACGCCACCACGGCGCACGCCGTCGAGCGTCTCCTGGGCATCCTGACCGAGGAGGCGGGCCTGCGAATGGCCGAGGTGGCCGAACTCGGCAGGCAGGAGGCGGGCGCCGCTGATGCCTATACGCGCTTCGAACGGGGAGCGGACCGCTACGCCCGGGCCCAGGTGATCCCCTTCTACCTGCCGCAGTTCCATGACTCGCCGCAGAACAACCGCTGGTGGGGGCAGGGATTCACCGAGTGGTCGAATGTGACTGCCGCGATCCCGGGATACCGGGGGCACTACCAGCCGAAGCTGCCAACCGAGCTCGGTTTCTACGACCTCGCCAATGACGAGGTCCGGCGCAAGCAGGCCGTGCTGGCGCGCGAGCACGGCATCGCCGGCTTCATGTACTACTACTACTGGTTCTCCGGCGAGAGACTGCTGAACGTCCCGATCGAGCGGCTGCACGCCTCCGATCTCGATCAGCCCTACTGCATCATGTGGGCCAACGAGAACTGGACCCGTCGCTGGGACGGCAGGGCCGCGGACATCCTGGTCGGCCAGGACTACACGAAGGTCCCGGCCGAGGCCTTCATCGACGACGTCATGGAGTTCCTCCTCGACCCGCGCTACATGCGCATAGACGGCAAGGCCGTCCTGGCGGTCTACCGCCCGGCACAGATGAAGAACTTCCCGGAGGTGGTCGCGACCTGGCGCGAGAAGGCACGCGAGGCGGGCGTCGGCGAGCTGTACGTGCTCGCCGTCGCGGTAGCCGAGGAGTTCGACGGCATCCAGGCGCTGGGTGCCGACACGGGCATCGACGGCACGCTCCAGTTCCCCCCGCACAACCTGCCCTGGGTGGCGGGCCCGGCCACAGAGGTCGGCCTCGACTCGCGCTGGCGCGGGAACTTCATGAGCTACCAGGAGACCGTCAAGGCCTCCCTGGCGATGTCCGGCACGCTGGATGACAGCGAGTACCCGGGGGCCATGGTCGCATTCGACAACACCGCGCGCCGCCAGTGGACGGCGGACACCTGGTACGGCTCGAACCCCTACACCTTCCGCCGTTGGGTGGCAGGCCTGATCGACTCGGTGATGTCCCGGGAGCCGGAGCACCGCGTGGTGTTCATCAACGCATGGAACGAGTGGGCGGAGAGCGCCGTGCTGGAACCGACCACCCGTTTCGGAAGAACCTTCCTGCTGGCCCTAAGGGACGCGGTCTGGTGCTGAGCGCCGGCATGGGCTGAGGCCCCTCCGGTTACGTGGCCCGCGGTGCAGGCCGCGTGCTTCCACGCGTGCGCCTAGCGGCGATACCTGGTGCGGGGCGTGCGTGCATCCGTGTTGTTATCGTTGATGCGACAATGAAGCACGCTGTGTGAAAGCTGTGCGGTAGCCTGGCGGAGATATTCCCCGTTCCTCCCAGACAGGATTCCTCACCCATGCGGCGTCATGCACCATGGACTCCGCGCACCGTCGCGCTGTCCCTTCTCGCCTCACTCGCTCTGGTATCACCAATGGCGGTCGCCGACCCCACTGCGGAGGCGACACCGACGCCCTCCGCGACCGCAACCGCAACGGCACCGCCAACCGAGGCGGGCAGTGCCCCGACGCCGTCCCAAGCCGCCACGGACCCTGGCGGCGGGGATGAGTCACCAGCACAGCCCTCCGCCGCACCCACCGCCTCAAGCACCGACGGTCTTGTGCCGCTTGACCCGGCCGCCGCGGCCAAGGACGATGCGGATGCAGGAGCGCTGAAGCAGGCGGGTACCTCGGGGGCCGCCTGCCCCCTGCCCAGCGGTGTGGCCGCCGGTGCCGCAAACGCTCGCGGCACCGAGAAGAACCTTGGCAGCACCTATTACTTTGCCAACACGTTCACGTCGAAGGCGACCACGGTCTTCACATACGGGCGCAATAATGACATGGCGCTAACCGGCGACTGGAATGGCGACGGCAAGGACACCCTGGCCGTACGGCGCGGTAATTACTATTTCTTCTCCAACCGGCTCGCCGGTGGCGCCGCCGACGTCGTCATCATATTCGGGCGCGCCACGGACCAGGTGATCGTCGGTGACTGGAACGGGGACGGCAGGGACACCCTGGCCGTGCGCCGCGGAAACCAGTACTTCATCCTCAACTGCCTTCGCGGTGGCGTCGCCGATACGCAGATCACCTACGGGCGCGCCACGGACCAGGTGATCGTCGGTGACTGGAACGGGGACGGCAAGGACACCCTGGCCGTGCGCCGCGGTAAGGACTACTACGTGTCCAACACGATCAAGAGCGGTGCCGCGGACGTCGTCTTCTCCTACGGGCGCGCAGGTGACGAGGTGTACGCCGGCGACTGGAACCGCAACAAGAAGGACACCTTCGCCGTGCGGCGCGGCAATGTGTTCCATGTGAAGAACTCGCTCACGGGCGGCAACGCGGATCAGATGGTCTCCTACGGGCGGGCGACTGACCTGGTGCTGGTGGGCGACTGGAACGGTGATGGCCGGGACACCTTCGGCCTGCGCCGTCCACCGGAGGTCAAGCCGGCGCAGACGGTATTTACCTTCGATGTTGCCTGGGCGGGGCAGCCGAACAACTTCTTCTGCGGGCCGACCTCCGGCTACATGATCCTGCGGTACAAGAATGCAGGAAGGTCTAAGGCCACGGGCGCGTCACTGAGCATCGAGAATGTTGCCACCGCGATGGCGACGCGGCGCTACGGGTACACCTCATTCCATGACCGCAAGTTCCAGCAGGGCATGAATGCGTGGCTGGGCAAGGCGGTCTACTCCACTATTCACACGCCGACTCCGGCGGTCGTGCAGACCAAGGTCAAGCAGTCGTTCTCCAAGGGGTACCCGGTGGCTGTTGACGAGCAGGAGCGCCGTGGCGGGCCGCACTTCAACGGCCACAGCAACTCCACGTTCTCCCACATCATGGTGGTAACCGGCTACAACACCAAGACCGATGCGGTGCAGTTCGCGGACCCCGGCGCCACGCTCTGGGGCGGCGCCTCGCAGAAGTTCTGGTATCCGTCGCTGTCAACGTTCACCCGTAACTTCCTCCAGTACGAGTACGTCAACGACGGCCGCCAGCACATCGGAATCTTCACTCCCTGAGACTTAAGGCAGGTCAGCATAAATGACGCGGGTATTCAGTAGGCGCAGGCTGCTTACCGCCGCAGGCATGTCCTGCGGGCTGCTCCTCGCCGGGTGCAGTCGGACTCCGGCCACAACGGCCACAACCGGGGCGGCTGCCCCCACGGCGCCGACGGCGCCAACCACGGCTGCGGCCACCGCCACCACGGACCAGGGCTCCACCCTGCCGTTCTCCCTGGTCGGCCAACCGGTCACCACCACCCCGATAGAGGTAGCGCAGACGGCACAGGCTGCGGTGCTGTCCACCGAGTGGGGCTTCGGCGGCGACTACTCCGAGATCGGCGTCCTACCGCTGTCCGGGGCGGAGGTCTTCGGGTCGGTCAGCGCCAACCCGAATGCACTCATGTCCTACGCCGCCGCCGTCCTGACCCCCGCGGGTCCCGAGCGCCTCACGCCCGCGCCTCCCGCCATCGTGGATCCGGAGGAGTACTTCGAGCCGCAGGACGGCTCCGCCACCGACGACTGGATCGTGTGGCGGGCCGCCACGGTAGACGTCGAGTCTGAGGCCTCATCGGTGATCGACAACTGGCAGCTGTGGGCCTACCGGCGCACGGGAGGCCAGGAGGCGGAGCTCATCGGCTCCGCGCAGGAGCTGAACGGAACCACCCAGACGCCCACTGGTCCGTTTGAAGTCGTCCCCACCACTGACGGCACGAGCGTGTACTGGGCCTCCGCCGTCGCGGTCGGCGAGGCCTGGGAGCGGCAGGTACTTCGCTTCGCACTGGACGGCGCAGAGGACCACACCGTCGTCGCCACCGGCGACCTGCCGGCAGCCGTTGACGGCGGCGTCCTGTTCGCGCAGCCCGACGCGCAGGGCGCGCTCACCACACTCACCCAGTGGGAGCAGGCGACCGGCACCGCCCAGGAGGTAATGTCGATCAGCTCTGCGGACTCATCGTGGCAAGTCACGGGCGTTTGGGCCGCCGGGAACCACCGAGCCGTTGCCGTGTCCTCAGCAACCGCGGAGGCGGGAACCTACATCGGCCTGTGGAACTCTGACCAGCAGGCGCCGCAGACCTGGCTGCACACGCCGTCCGCGATCATCATCGGCTCGGCGGGCACCGCCCGCTTCGCCTGGGGCTCCGGCTCCAACGGAGAGGAGACCGGCATGTATGCAGTCGCATGGGACGGTACCGGGCTGATCCGGCTGGGCGAGGCGGCGGGCTACTCGCGCCCGGCGCTGTCGCCCGACGGCGCCACCGTCCTACTGCCGTCCAGCGATGGAATCAACCCGGTCAGCTGGACGGTGGCGTCGTTGTGAAGCGGGCGGCTCAGCGCCGTCCGATACCCGCGTAGGTGAATCCCGCAGCCTTCCAGTCCTCGCGCGGCAGTGCGTTACGGCCGTCGATAACGATGCGGCGGGCCACCAGCTCGGCGGCCTTCGCAGGATCAAGGGTGGTGAACTGCTTCCACTCGGTTCCCAGCACCACCAGGTCAGCGCCAGTCAGCGCCTCCTCGATACTGCCGGCGATCTGGTAGGGCAGGCCCTCCCGGGCGGCCAGGATGGGGCCGGCCGCGGGGTCCGTGACCACCACGGAGGCGGACAGCTCGGTGAACTCCTGCGCCAGGTCGAGCGCGGGGGAGTTGCGCATATCGTCGCTGTCGGGCTTGAAGGCGGCCCCGAGCACCGCCACCCGCTTCCCGGCCAGGTCCTCGCCGAGTAGGCGGCGGGCGGTATCCACCACGGAGTGACGTACAGCGTCGTTGAGCTTGTCCACCTCGGCGAGGAAGCCGAGCGAGTCGCCCACCCCCAGCTCCGCGGCGCGCGCCTGGAAGGCGCGGATGTCCTTGGGCAGGCAGCCCCCGCCGAAGCCGATGCCGGCGCGCAGGAAGCGCTTGCCGATGCGGTCGTCCAGGCCGATGGCGCCGGCCAGCGCGGTCACGTCGGCGCCGGCGGCGTCGCAGATCTGTGCCATGGCGTTGATGAAGGAGATCTTGGTGGCGAGGAAGGCGTTGGCGGAGATCTTCACCAGCTCCGCCGTCTGGTAGTCCATCACCAGCCGGGGCGTGCCGGCGTCGATGATGGGGCGGTACAGCTCATCTAGGACAGCCTGCGCGGCCGCGGCGGACTGCTCGTCCGCGGGCAGGCCGTAGACCATGCGGTCGGGGTCCAGCGTGTCCTTGACCGCGAAACCCTCCCGCAGGAACTCCGGGTTCCAAACCAGGCTCACCCCGGCGGGAGCGACCTGCTCGGCCAGGCGGGCGGCGGTGCCGACCGGGACAGTCGACTTGCCGGCTACCACCTCGACGCCGTCGGTGCACCGGCCCAGGTGGGGAAGCATGCCCTCAACCGCGGCGTCTACGTAGGTCAGGTCGGCAGCGCCGCTGTCCGACTGGGGCGTGCCCACGCCAATGAAGTGCACCTGTGCGCCGGCGATCGCCGCGTAGTCGGTGGTGAAGGTCAGGCGGCCGGACTGCACGTTGCGGCTCAGGATCTCCTCGAATCCGGGCTCGAAGAAGGGAGCCTTGCCCTGGGACAGCAGCTCCACCTTGCGGGCATCGACGTCAACACCTACCACGGTGTGCCCCAGCTCGGCCATCGAAGCCGCGTGCACAGCGCCCAGGTACCCACAACCAATTACGGAAATACGCATGCAGGCAGGCTAGCGGACGCGGCCCCGCAGCCGCCGCGTGTCGCGCCCCAAAGGCGGACTTGGGTTCAGACTCGTTGCGCACAGCGGCGGAGCCGGGCTCACGTCTGCGTGACCGGGGCAACTAAGGTGTGCGGCCACGCAGGCGAGCGTGCCGACCAAAGCGCCCGCACCGCAGGAGCCGGTCTATTGTGACCCGGTGAGAAGCGCGCCATCCCAGGACCGAACTCCCGCCGATCCCAACGACCACCGGTACGGGGCACGGCGGCGGCCGCGCAGCCGGGCGATCTCCGGCGCGGGGCGCGCGGTGCTCGTTGGCTTCGTACTGTGCGCGGCGGGCCGCGCGCTGCTGATCCCCCTGTTCGGCAGCGCTGACGAGGTCAACCACCTCGACTACGCCTTTCAGCTCTGGCACGGCCAATGGCCCGACTTCTTCACCGGGCCGGTGATTCCGGGGTCTGGCCCCAGGACACCCCTGTCCGTGCAGTCCGTCTCCCAGCACCCGCCGCTCTTCTACCTGATCATGGCCCCCCTCGCAGGCGGGTTGACGGACTGGGCAGGCGTGCTGGCCGCGGGCCTGGCCGCCAGGGCGCTCAACGTGCTGCTCGGGGCCGCCGCCGTTGCCGTGATCGGGTATGCCGCGCAGGTCGCCTTCCCGCGCAATCGGCTACTTGCCCCCACCACGATGCTGATCGCCGCGCTGTGCTGCTCGATGCTCGGGGTATCGGGGGCCGTGTACAACGACACCCTGGCCACCCTGCTGATGGCCGCCTGCCTCGCGCTGACCTGCCAGTTCATCCGCCAGGGCCCCACGCGGCGCCGCTGGCTCCTGCTTGCCGTGCTCGGCTGCGCCGCGCTGCTCACCCGCCTGTCGCTGATGGTAGTGGTAGCCGTGTGCATGCTCGCGATCGTCCTGGAGGGAATGGTGCGCGGGGCGGGACGCGACCGCTGGGGCCGGTGGACCGCGTTGCTCAACGGTGCCGGTGTGGGCGTGCTGGTGGCGCTGTCCGCGGGCTGGTTCTACCTGCGCAACCTGCGCCTGACCGGGACGATCACCGGCGGGCACCCCGAGTGGGCGGCCGAGCACTTCAACACCCACCAGGTCCCGGTTTCCGAGCTCGCCGCGCGGCCGGAAACCTGGCAGCGACTGCTGTCACTGTTCGTGCCCGTGCCCGCCCTGGGAGGGGTGGGTCTCGTACTGATCGCGGCGCCCGCCGCATGCGGGCTTGCCGCGGGCGTGGTCGCGCTGGTGCGTCGGCGCGCTACCGGCGCGGACCTGGCGGTGGCCGGGGTGCTCGGCCTTGAGGCCGTGCTCATCGTGGCGATGCAGTTGAAGTACTCGGCTGGCGGCGGTGGCCTTCACCCGCGCTACCTGCTGCCGGCGTTGCTGACGCTGGCGGTGCTGATGGCGGGCGGCCTGACCTGCTCACGGTGGCTGGCCGGAATCGCCACCGGCGCCTGGTTCGCCCTGTGGGCCGTGTTCTTCGTGCCTTGGTGGTGGCAGCAGGCGCAACAGGGCGCCGCTGCCCCGGCAGGGGGATTCCCGGCCTGGCCCGGACCCGCGATCGTGCTGCTGGGCGCGGCGCTCGTGGCGTGGACGATCGCGGTGGTCCGAATCGGCAGGCTGGGAGGAGCCGCGGCGCTGAGCGGCGCCGAGTAGTTCCGACGGCGCAGCCGCGGGGCCCGTCAGCCGAGCGGCGCGGGCGCCCCGCGGCACACCTGCCTCACAGCTCGATGGTGGGCACGTAGGCGTCCAGGCGCTCCATGGAGTTCGCGGGGGTGAATCCGGCCGCCTCGATCTTGCTCAGGTCCAGGGCGCTGCGCAGGGGCCGGGGGGCGATGCCCTCCTGCCCCGCGTAGTACTCGGCGGTGGAAACCGGCGTGACCTCCTCGGCGCTGTGACCCACCAGCTCGAACACGCGCTTGGCGACGTCGCACCAGGACACCACGGGACCCTCGCCGGACAGGTTGTAGGTGCCGAACTCGGCGCCGGTGCGCAGCAGGTGGATGATGCCGGCCGCGAGGTCCGTGGTGAAGGTGAGGCGGCCGGTCTGGTCGTCCACCACCTTCGGGGCGATGCCGCGGGCGGCCAGGGAGGCCATGGTCTTGGCGAAGTTCTTGCCGTCGCCAACCACCCAGGAGGTGCGCACCAGGTAGTGCCTGGGGGTGGCCTCGACGGCGGCATCGCCGCCCGCCTTCGACTGGCCGTACACGCCCAGCGGGCTGGGGGCCTCGGCCTCGGTGTGCGGCTCTAGCTCGCCGTCGAAGGTGTACTCGCTGGAGATGTGCACCAGGGTCAGGCTGTGGCGGGCCGCCTCGCGGGCCAGGTTGGCCGGGCCGGTGGCGTTGGCCCGCCAGGACAGGCGCCGTCCCTCGGGGGTCTCGGCGCCGTCGACGTTCGTCCAGGCGGCAGCATTGATGATGACGTCATAAGCAGACCAGTCCCAGGCGGCCATGGCGTCGGCGTCGGAGATGTCCACCTCCGGCAGGTCCACGCCGGTCGGGGCGTACCCGGCCTCGGGCAGCTGCCTCATGAGCTCGCGCCCGAGCTGCCCCTTGCACCCGGTCACCAGCACGCGTCGGCCCGGCGCGGAGGCTGCCGTGCCGCCGGCGTCGGCGGCGTCGTCCGCGGGGAAGGGGACGACGTCGGCCAGGCGCGGGTGGCCGCGGTCCTTGTCCGACTGGATGGCCTGCTCCAGCGGGATCGGCCAGGGCACGGCGACGGTCTCATCGGCCAGGTTCAGGAAGGTGTACTGGGCGTCGGGAGACCAGTGGTCGTTCACCAGGTAGGTGTAGGCCGTGTTCGGCTCCAGCGTCTGGTAGGCGTTGCCCACGCCCTTTGGAACGAACACCGCCACCGAGGGGTCGATCTCGGTGGTGTACACGGTGCCGAAGGACGGCCCCTCGCGCAGGTCCACCCAGGCGCCGAATACCCGCCCGGTGGCCACCGAAACGAACTTGTCCCACGGCTCGGCGTGGATGCCGCGGGTCACCCCGACCTCATCGTTGAAGGAGATGTTGTTCTGCACCGGCCCGAAGTCCGGCAGGCCCAGGGCGGTCATCTTCTCCCGCTGCCAGTTCTCCTTGAACCAGCCGCGGTTGTCCCCGTGCACGGTCAGGTCGATGCGCAGGAAGCCGGGGATCGGGGTGGTCTGGACGCCGAGCGGCTTGGCCGTCTCCACGCCGTTGGTGCCGGCGGCGGGCGTGTCGGTGCTGTCAGTCATGAGTCTCCAATGCTCGTGGGGATGAGTGTTCGCGGGATACGGATCATGGTGGGCGCCGGACGGGGACGCGGCGCTCGCGGCTCGCGCCGCCGGCGTCGGCAGTGTCATCTGCGCCCGCGCTCGAGCAGGCCGAGCAGGTACTGGCCGTAGCCGGACTTGACCAGCGGCTCGGCGCGCTCGCGCAGGCCGTCGTCGTCAATGAAGCCCATGCGCCAGGCCACCTCCTCCGGGCAGCCGATATTCAGGCCCTGCCGGTGCTGGACGGTGCGTACAAAGCCGGTGGCGTCGGCCAGGGAGTCGAAGGTGCCGGTGTCCAGCCAGGCCGTGCCGCGGGGGAGGACCTCCACGGTGAGCCTCCCGGCCTCCAGGTAGGTGCGGTTGATGTCGGTGATCTCGTACTCGCCGCGCGCGGAGGGCTGAAGGTTC
The DNA here is from genome assembly GCF_010365615.1 of Actinomyces sp. 565. Lineage (NCBI taxonomy): Bacteria > Bacillati > Actinomycetota > Actinomycetes > Actinomycetales > Actinomycetaceae > Actinomyces > Actinomyces sp. 565. The sequence goes on along the minus strand of NZ_PIZD01000003.1, from coordinate 53,282 downwards.
CTGGCGATCTCCACCACGTCATTGTCATAGAAGTACAGCCCGGGCACGGCGTAGTCGGACTTGGGGCGGGCGGGCTTCTCCTCGATGGACACGGCCTTGAAGTCCGCGTCGAACTCCACCACGCCGTAGGCGCTCGGGTCGGCCACCTGGTAGGCGTACACGACGCCGCCGTCCGGGGTGGTGTGGCGGCGCAGGCGCGTGCCCATGCCCGGGCCGTAGAAGATGTTGTCGCCCAGCACCAGGGCGGCCGGCTGGTCGCCGATGAAGTCCGCACCCAGCACGAAGGCCTGCGCCAGGCCGTTGGGGACCTCCTGCACCGTGTAGGACAGGTTCACACCCAGCTGGGAGCCGTCTCCCAGCAGCCGGTGGAAGCTGGGGGCGTCGTGCGGGGTGGTGATGACCAGCACGTCCTGGATGCCGGCGAGCATCAGCGTGCTCAGCGGGTAGTAGATCATCGGCTTGTCGTACACCGGCACCAGCTGCTTGGAGGTGCCCAGGGTGATCGGGTTCAGTCGCGTGCCGGATCCGCCGGCCAGGATGATGCCTCGCATGGGCACAGTCTGGCTCATCCGCGGCCCTCTTCGCCGCAAATGAGCCGGACGGGTTTACGCGAATCCGCCCGGCGCGCCGCTGCGGGGCCGACTCGTCGGCTACCGTTGGCGCCCATGGAACGTCTTGACGGCGCGCGGCAGCGCTACGACTGGGGCTCGCCCGAGGCCATCCCCGAGTTCCTCGGCGTCGAGGCGGACGGGAAGCCGTGGGCCGAGCAGTGGTTCGGCGCGCACCCGGCCGGAACCACGCGCGCAGGGGAGCGCACCCTGGCGGCGCTGATCGACTCCGATCCGGAGCGCCTGCTGGGCCAGGACGTGGTGCGGCGCTTCGGTCCCAAGCTGCCCTTCCTGCTCAAGCTGATCGCCCCCGCCCGGGTGCTCTCCTTGCAGGTGCATCCCTCGCTGGAGCAGGCGGTGGAGGGCCATGAGCTGGAGAACGAGGCCGGGGTCCCCCTGGGCAGTCCCGTACGCAACTACAAGGACACCAACCACAAGCCGGAGATGGTGCTGGCGCTTACGCACTTCGAGGCGGTCGCTGGCTTCCGGGCGCCGCGGCGGGCGGCGGAGGTGCTCGCCGACCTGCACTCGCCCCTGGCACGGCGTATGCGTCGCACCCTGCGGCTGAATCCGACCCGCTTCGGAATTCGCCAGGTGTTCACGGACCTGGTTTCCGCCGGCACGCGCCCGGGGGAGGCCGACATCGCCGAGCTCGTCGCGGAGATCGATACCCGGTTGACCGCAGGCGCATCTCCCTCAAGGCGCGTGGACTCCAACGTCATCAGCATGTGGCGCTCCTTCCCCGGCGACCCGGGCGTGGCTGCGGCCCTGCTGCTCAACCCGGTCACGCTGCGGCCGGGCGAGGCCCTGTTCGTGCCCGCCGGCTCGGTGCACGCCTACGTGACCGGCATGGGTATCGAGGTCATGGCCTCCTCGGACAACGTGCTGCGCGCCGGGCTGACCACCAAGCACGTGGATGTGCCGGAGATGCTGGCCTGCGTGGACTATGTCGCGGCGCCCCCGGTGCGGCCCGCCCCCGAGTACCTGTCTCGCGCCACACGCGCCTACTACGTGCCTGTGGATGACTTCGAGCTGCTGGTGACCACGGTGGTGCCGCCGGACGGGCGGGTGCAGGTGCCCGGTCGCGGGCCCCGGATCGTGCTGGCCACCGACGGCGAGACTACGATCACGACCCCCGCCGGGCAGGCTCGGCTGACCCGCGGGCAGGCACTGTTCATCGGCGCCGACGAGCGCACCCTTGCGGTTGAAGGAGAGGGGACTGTCGTCCAGGCCGATGTGCCGTAGGCCCCGGCAGGTGGCCGGGTGCGCCGGGACGAGGACGTCCTGGTGTCCGCAGCTGCACGCCCGGCCTACCGCCTTCGGGCTACCGTCGCGGCTTGCCCGCCTCGGCGCCCTCCTGCCGGGCGGCGTCCCGGACTAGCGCCTCATCGGCGTCGGGGGAGATGAGCACGGCGGTCAGGCCGGCCTGCCACGCCGCAAGCACCCCGCGCACCGCCTCCTGGGCGGCTCCGGCGCGCACCAGGACGGCGCGCGTACCCGCGCGGGCGCCCCCACCCGTTCGGCCGTTCCCGCCGAGGAGCGCAGCGTGTGTCCGGTCCTCCCCGCCCGCGCGGCCGGCACCGCCCGCACCCGTCCCGCCGGGCGTAACCAGCAGGGGCGGGGTCAGGTCTGCGACAAGCGCGTCGCGCGACACCTCGACGGCAGTGCCCGGCGCCTGCGCCGGGTAGTGCACCATCGCGGTGGTGGCCCCGCCGACCGCACGCGCGGGGAAGGAGTCGGCGTGGGGCATGACGTCGGCGACGCCATCCAGTACGAGTGGCGGCAGGGTCCCGGGCCAGCGCGTGGCCAGCGGCTCGCGCGGCACCAGTACCTGCACCTGCGCGTCGGCACTCAGGCCTGCCGGCTCGAATGCGACCGATACGTCCGCTGGGCGGAGTACTCCGCCCGGGGAGGGGGATGAGCCGGCGTGCGCGGCCGGCTCGGTGAAGGCCACCGCGCCGCCGACGAGCCACGCGCCGCCGCACCAGGTCAGTGCTCGCCAGTGCACCCCCAGGTCCAGGCGCACCAGCGGCCCTGCCGCGGGGTCGTCGGTGTGGGCCTCGGTGGTGAGCAGGTTGGCGATCTTGCACTGCCACATGCTCAGCACGTGCCCGGTCAGCTCCACCCGCTCGCCGGGTGCGTACCAGACCAGCCACGGGCGGTCTGCGTCCGCGGCGGAGGGAAGCAGGGGCGCCAGGGGGTCGGGCAGGTCCTCCAGGCGGTCGGCTGCTGGGGTCACGGTTCTGGTCACCGTCTGATCCAAGCAGATACACACCGCCGCCTGCGAGCGCACAGCAAGCTCACAGTTGATTGTCATAAAAACGGTTGGCCGGGTCGGGCGCGAGTTTGCCCGAGGTAGCGGCCAGCGGTGCAATACCGGGCGAAAGTGACTGCGGGGCCGGGCTCGCCGCGGCGGCCTCCGAGCCGTCGCAATTGAGTGAATTTCCCGCACCCGGCTTGACTCACGGCGGCTCACACCCGTGTAATTCTACGTAAACATCGTCCGTATCCTGAAGGGAAGCCATCGTGTGGAACATCCTCGGCGACGGTCCGCTTGAGCGGTCCGACGACGCCGACGACGAGGCGCTCCTCCTTCTGCTCGGCGACGACGATCCCGATGAGGGCCCCCTGGCCTGGCAGGAGCGCGCGCTGTGCGCTCAGACCGACCCCGAGGCCTTCTTCCCTGAGAAGGGTGGCTCCACGCGCGAAGCCAAGCGCGTGTGCGCCTCCTGCGAAGTCCGTGAGGAATGCCTGGAGTACGCCCTGGCCAATGACGAGCGCTTCGGGATTTGGGGAGGACTGTCTGAGCGCGAGCGCCGCAAGCTCAAACGGCGCGCGGTATGAGCCTGCCGGGAAGCGCCGGACCGTACGCCTCGCCCGCCGGGACCCTCGCGGTCCTCGTATCAGCCGGGGTAACCCCCTACCTGCCTGAGACCCTACGAGCGGTGGCCCGCCAGGCAACCGCCCCCGATGTCCTGCTCATCGTCGACGTCGCCTCTCGCAGCAATGGCCTGGGTGACGGCACCCCGATCGAGGAGGCGGTAGTCGACTCCGGTGCCGACTCTGCCACCGCCGTGCGCGTGGTGCGTGTACCGGATGCCACCGGGTTCGGCGACGCGGTCAAGCGCGGCCTGGCGAAGTACGCGGAGCTCGTTGCGCGCGGCAACCGCAGACGCCGTCACGGTGGCAAGCTGAGCACCGGCGGTGCCGGTGCGCGGCAGGGGGAGTATCTCGGCGCGGGGTCGGCCTCCGGCCCCCTTACCGGCCCTACCGGTGCCATGTCGCCGATATCGGAGTCCGAGACGCTTGGGGTAGCGGCTAAAACGCCCCCCGCTGAGGACACCGCCGACGGCTGGCGCTTGTGGCTGCTGCATGACGACTCGGCCCCGGAGCCCGACTGCCTGGAGGCGCTGGAGCGCGCGGTCCGGTCGGCCCGCTCCGTGGGCCTGGCAGGTCCCAAGCAGGTTGACTGGGACGATGCCCGCGAACTCTTGGAGGTCGGGCTGCGCACCACAGCCTCGGCCCGGCGAGCCAATGACGTAGTAGCCGGTGAGATCGACCAGGGACAGTACGACGACCGGTCGGACATGCTCGCGGTCGGTACCGCCGGGGCATTGATCGACCGGTCCGTTTGGGATGAGGTGGACGGCATCTCGCCCGCCTTCCCGGTGTTCGATGACGGGCTGGAGCTGTCCCGGGCGGTGCGCCTGGCGGGGCACCGCGTGGTAGTGGTCCCGGATGCCATTATCCGCCACCGCCGTGCCAGCTTCCTCGGCCTGCGGCCCGGCCAGCAGCCTCAGGCGGCGCGCGGACTCGGTCGTGGGCGCTCTCACGAGCCGGCCGCCACCGCGGCGACCGCCATTCCCGAGCCCGATCCCGATCGCTCTTTTCGCGCCCGGCGCACGGCCCAGCTGAGGGCGTGGGCGACATTCTCGGCTCGCCCCGTGCCGCTGCTGCTCGCCTGGATGGTTCTGCTGGGCCTGGCGCGCGCCGGCTGGCGCCTGCTGACCAAGGACCCCGCGCTGGCTCGGGACGAGCTGGCTGCCGCCTTCGGCGTCGCCGGTGACGCCGGTGTGATACGCCGCGGCCGCAGGCGCCTGGCCGCGCACCACGGCGTGCGCCGCTCGGTGCTGGCGCAGTTGTACACCAGCGCCGGCGATATCCGGGCCGCCCGCCGCGACCGCCGGCGGCAGGAACGCGAGCGCATGGCCCGGGAAGCCGCTCGCAGCGAGCTGGAGCTGCGCGAGCTGGCAGTTCTCACCCGTCGGCGACGAGTCGGCCTGACGGTCACCCTCGTAGCCGTTGCCGCTGTTGCCGCCGTCGGGATGTCACGGCTGCTGGTCACTCGGGCAGTGACTGGCGGGGCCCTACCCTCCCTCGGCTCGGGCTGGCGCGAGCTGTGGGATGCCGCCTGGTCCACCTGGGCACTGTCGGGGGACGGCTATCCCGCCGCCGTGAACCCGCTGCTGGCGGTGCTGTCCCTACCCGTGGCGGTGGGCTCCTGGTTCGGACTTGGTGGCGACGCCCTGGTGCGCATCCTGCTGCTACTGGCCCTTCCTCTGGCGGCGCTCGGCGCCTGGTACGCGGCCGGGACCGTTACTCGCCGAGTCCCGCTGCGAGCCTGGGCTGCGTGCGTGTGGTCACTGGCGCCGACCCTGCTACTGGCCGTCGGGCAGGGACGGCTGACCGCTGTCATCGTGCACCTGACGCTGCCGTGGGCACTGACGGCCTTGGCTCGCGCCGTGGGTGCGGATCGGCGCGACGTGGTCCTGTCCGGGATGGTCGGTGCGCATCACGCCACCCAGGAGGAGCGCGATGAGCTGGACCGGTTCGCCTCCGCCCGGATCGAGGACCTCGCTGAGCTCTCCGCCGATGCCTCACCCACCGCGGAGCCGGACGCTGCCGCGCCCGACTCGTCGGCTGATGGCCGACCGGAGGACGATAGCCAGCCGGAGGGCGATGATCAGCCGGACGCCGGATCGGCGCCCCAGTTAGCCGATGGGACTCGCGCGGCTACGGATGCGGACATGCCTGTCGTGCCCGTCGTGCGGGCCGGCACCACCCCGGGGAGCGAGGAGGAAACGGGCGCGGAAGAGCCCGCGGAAGATCCGGACCGGCCTGCGGAAGAGCTCGACCGGCCCGCGCAGGAGCCCGCCGAGCCCGCGGAAGAGTTGGACCAGCCCGCGGAAGCGGCCGCCGCGGTCCCGGCGGCGCTCCTGGAGCGCTACGGGACCGGCTCCCCCACCGCCGCCGCGGTCGCCGGGCTGCTGCTGAGCCTGATCGTGGCCGCCGCACCCGCAACGGCCGCGCCGATAGTGGTGGGCCTGGTGCTGCTGGCGGTGTGCGTGCGTCGCAGCGCCCTGCGGCTGCTGCTGACGCTGGTGCCGGTTGCGGTCACCGCCCTGCCCGCCTGGTGGCGTGCACTGCGCCTGGCGCAGTCCTATGACGCCGTCGCCGCCGCGCGCTACCTGCTCACTGACACCGGCGTGCCCATCGCCGTAGCCCCACCCAGCACCATTGAGACCGTCCTGGGCATGCCCGTCGACGTCGAGTACCTGGTCGACGACCCCGCCCTGGCGCTGACGCTGAAGGCCCTGCTGGCCATTGTTCCCGCGGCGGCCGTGTCAGGCCTGGTGGTCGGCGGGCGCCGCGGCGCTCGGGCGCTGGCAGGTTTCCTGATGGGGCTGGGCGGCCTGGCCCTGGCCGCTGCTGGAACGCGTATGATTACAGCCCTAGGCACGCAGGCTGACGGCACCGGCGCACAAACCGTCACCGGCTGGGCGGGGACGGGCATCTCCTTCGCCCTGGCGGGATTCATGGCGGCGGCCCTGGCCGGGGCCGACGCGGTGTGGGCCGCGTGCTTCCCCGCGTACCCTTCGGTGACGTCCCCGCATGCAGGCGCGGCCGGCTGGCGGCGCTGGGCCCGCGTGTGCGTGGTGGGCATCGGCCTCGCCGCCCTCGCCGCCCCCTTGGCGGTGGGCGGTGCCTGGGCCCTGGCCGCACGCGACTCGACGGCGACCGGCACCGACGCGGCAGTCATGGCACTGCGGCCGGCCGGGAGCCGGATACCCGTGATCGCCTCCGAGATCCAGGCCTCCGACGCCGCCGGGCGGGTTCTGGTCCTCTCCGCGGCCGGAGATGAGCTGCGCGTGCGGATCTGGCGCGGCGATGGCAGCCAACTGGCCGACGTCACCCCCGATGTCCTGGCTGCGCAGCTCACTGCGCGCCTACCCGCAGCCGCAGCGCCTGCCCCTCCCAGCGCTCCTGAGCCGAATGATGCCCTCGGCATCACGCTGACCGACCCGGCCGACGCCGAACTGGCAGACCTGGTGGTGCGCGCCGCCGCCGGACAGGACGAGCACGTCGCCGACGGCCTGGCGGCTCACGGCATCGCGGTGGTGCTGCTCACCGATGCGGCCGGAGACGGGCTGACGGCGTCCACCCGCGCGGGCCTGGACGCCACGCCGGGCCTACAGCAACTGGCGCGCACCGACTCGGGCACGTCTTGGCGCGTGTCCCCCAGCAACGCCGTCGAGTCCGCCCGCGCCGTGCTCGTCACCAGCGCCGGCACCGCCACCACCGTGCCCGCGGACACGACCGGCAGGACCGCCATCCGCACCGTCCTGGAGCCGGGAACCGGCCAGCGGCTGCTCATCCTGTCCGAGCGCAACGACGGCACCTGGAGCGCAGCGCTGGACGGGCGCCCGCTCCAGCCCGCCCCCATCACCGACGCACACGGCCGCTGGCGCACCGGCTTCGAGGTCCCCGCCGACGGCGGCGAGCTCATCGTCACCCACGGCACCCGCATCGGCGGCCTCGCCGCCCGCGGAATCCAGGCCGTGTGGGTGATCACTGCGCTGGTGGCCCTGCCCCTGCGTCGCAGGAGGACTGCCGCATGAGCTCATCACGCCGCAAACTGTTCTTCGCGGCCCTGCGCCTGACTGCCGTACTGCTGGTCCTGGCGGCCGTGGTCGGCCTGACCTGGTGGGGCACGCGCACGCCCCGTGCCACCAGCCAGAATGTGACCGCCATTGCGATGCCTGCGCCTGGTGCGGACATCGTCTACGGCTGCCCGGCGGCGCCGCGCAACACCATCGGCGGCGTCGACGTCGGGGAGGCGGCCAGCACGACCGCCATCACCGCCCGCGACGAGGACTCAGTGCTGACCTACGGCACGGAGGAGATTGGTGGAACCACCACCCTCGCCCAGGCCGACGGCGGCATCCTCACCGTGGGGGAGCCGGGCGGCGGCTCCGCCGGCGCCATCGGCACCGTCACCTGGCTGACCCCCTCCGGCGATTTGCGCGGACTGGCCGCCGCCCCGTGCACCACGCCCGCCTCCGTGGCCTGGATCGTGGGCGGCTCGGCAGACATCGGCGCCTCCTCCGAGCTGCGGCTGACAAATCCCGGCCTGACTACCGTCACCGCGACTATTCACCTGTACGGCTCTACCGGTGAGCTGACGCTGCCCTCCTCCGGACAGGTTTCCGTGAGTGCGGGGCAGACCGCGACCCTGCTGCTCGAGGTTGCGGGGGCGGCGGACGACCGGCTGGCGCTGAGCGTGGAGGCCGACGGCGGCACGCTCATCCCGGTCCTGGTGACCGAGTCACTCGACGGGGAGACCCCCGCCGGCGTGGACACGCTGACGCCCGGTGCCGCCCCGGCCACCGAGCTGGCCATACCCGGAGTCGTGCTCGTGGACGCCGCCGATCAGGGGGAGGCCCAGGTTGACGGTGCCGTCTCCTCCGATGCGCCGCTGGTGCGGGTGGTGAACCCCGCAGACGTGCCGACGACCGTATCCATCTCCCTGCTTGGCTCCGGGGGCGAGGAGCAGTTGGCCGGTGCCACCGCGGTGATCGTGGATGCGGGCGCGGTATTCGACTTCTCCCTGGCGGGTGTGCGGCCCGGCGCCTACGGGGTGCGCGTCACGTCTGATACGCCCGTCGGCGCCGCCGTGAAGCTCGTGCGCAGCGCGGGGGAGTACCCCGACCGCTCCGGAGCGCTTGCACACGACATCGCCTGGGTGCAGGCAACCACCGATGCCACCAGGGGCTCAGCCCTGGCACTGCCGCGGGCGGGTGGCCTGGAGCCAACCGTGGTGCTGACCAATACCGGCCCGGATGCCGCCACGGTCGCCCTGGCATCCGTGGGCGGGGACTGGGAGCAGGAGCTCAGCGTGCCCGCGGGCGCCACGCTCACCGTCCCGACCCCCGCAGAGGCAACCGCACTGGAGATTTCCGGTCCCGCCGGCCAGCAGGTGGTGGCGGCCGCCGTGGTCACCGCCCAGGTCGGGGAAGATGTGCCCGGAGAGCTCATCTCCGTGCTCCCGGCCGTGCTTGATGCCGATGTCCAGGGGACCCGCAGCCTCCTGCTGCACTGACCCCGGCTGGGCGCAGACGGCGCCGGCCCGCCCGGAATGATCGTTTAGGGTGGGGGCGTGGCTCGGTCATCCCAACTGCCCCCGGCACCCATCCCGGCGTCCCCGCGTCGGCGCGACCGCCACGGTCGCGGGCTGCGGGGCCCGCTGCTGCCGCCCCACCTGCCCGCCTGGCGTACCCGGGCCGAGCGCTTCGACGCCATGGTGATCGCCGCCGCCGACGCACTGTCCCGCCGGCACCCGGAGATCGCCCGAATGCAGTTCGCCGTCGAGGAGGTTCCGCCCTCAGACCCCGCACCGTGGGAGCAGGGGGTTGTGCTCGGCCGGGGATTCGCTGCGGAGCCGCGCGCCGGACTGCCCACCCGGATCGTCCTGTACCGGCGTCCCATAGTCTCCCGCGCCGCAGACGACGCCGAGCTGGCAGAGCTCGTGCGGCGCGTCGTAGTTGAGCAGGTGGCGCTGGTGCTCGGGCGCCGTCCGGAGGAGATCGACCCGGATCTGTGAGCACTGCGCCTGGCGCAACGCTGCACCGCCACTCCCGCGGCTACCGCACCCGCCGCCCCGCGCGCGGTAGCCTGCGGGCGTGAGAAGAGTCCGCCACTGCCGCAGGCCCGGATGCGAGAACCCGGCCGTAGCCACCTTGACCAGCGTGTACGCCGACTCCACGATCGTGCTCGGCCCGCTGGCCACGCAGGCCCAGCCGGAGGCCTACGACCTGTGCCAGAAGCACGTGGAGTCCTTCACCGCGCCACGCGGCTGGCAGGTAATCCGGCTCGCCACGGACTTCCAGCCGGCACCGCCGTCGGACGACGACCTGACCGCCCTGGCCGACGCCGTCCGGGAGGCGTCACGCGCGCCGCGGCCCAAGCCGCAGCCGGCCGAGCACGCCGGCCGCCCCACCGGCCTGCTGCCCACATCACTGACCGCCCCGCTGCCGGATCACCTGACCGGACTGGGCGACGGCGAGATCACCCGGCGGGGCCACCTGCGGGTGCTGCGCGGCGAGAAGACCGAGGACTGAGCCGCCCCGCGGTGCCATCCCAAGGTACCGCCCCACGGTGGCCCGCCGCTCCCGCCTCACTTCCCCTGCGCGGGTGCGGCCACATCAAACGGCGCCGTGCGCAAGGCGGCGCGCGCATCGTCCTCCAGGCGCCGGTCCCGCAGCTCAAGCATGAACTCTCGGTCCCGCCGTGCCGCGAGCAGGGCCGCCAGGAAGCGCTCCGGGTGCGTGTGCGGGGGCGGTGGCGGGGCCACGTAGGGCTCCGCCTGCGCGGCCAGCTGCAGCCCCAGCCGCAGCCGCGCCTGGGGCTGCATGGATGACGCCCGCTGCAGGAAGGTCCGGATGACGAGCGCCAGGTGCCCGGGAAGGGCGCGCAGATCGGCGTCGGCGGCCCAGGCGGCCAGCTCCGGGGGAATGAGGATCGGCGGCGCATCAACCCCGCCGCTGCGCTCACGAACCGCATAGGTGCCCGCCAGCAGGTCACCCAGGCGCTTGCCGCGGCGGGTGACCACGCACGCTGACACCGTCGGCACCCCAGCGAGCAGCCAGATCTCGACGACGCCCACCAGGACTCGCACCAGGCTGTGGCGCAACCGCACCGCTCCGCCGTCGTCGCGGACGATGCGGGAGCCGGTGACCATCCGCCCGGCGGAGCGCCCCCGCGTGAGTACCTCCACTCCCAGCGGCACCACCACCATCCAGCCCAGGGCCACCAGGGCCACCAGCGCCATCACCAGCGCCTCGGACGGGTGGGGAATGACCCGGTCACCGATCAGGAGGCCCGTGACCACGGAGACCAGCAGGCCGGCGGCATACAGGGCGTAGTCGATGAACCCGGACAGGATGCGAGATCCGGGGGAGGCGGGAAGCACCTCCAGAGCTACGGCCTCACCGGTGATCATCAGGTCCGGCGTCATCATCCGCTCGGACGAGGCGGCAGCCTCATTCACCATGACAGACTCCTCTCGTGGACATTGACGCCTTTGCCGCAGCGCACCGCGACCAGTGGGACCGCCTGGACCAGCTCACGTCCCGCCGTCGGCTCACCGGAGCCGAGGCGGACGAGCTGGTATCCCTTTACCGGGCCACTGCCGCGCACCTGTCCCGGATCCGCACCGGCGCGCCCGACCCGGTGCTGCTGGCCGAGCTGTCCACCAGGATTGCGGCGGCGCGCGGACGCATAACCGGCACGCGCGAGGCGCGTATGAGCGATCTCAGGCGCTTCTGGGTGGCCAGCGTCCCCGCAGCCCTGTACCGGCTGCGCTGGTGGACCGTGGCGGTGACGGCGGTAGAGATCGCGATCGCCGTGATCGTGGGCGTGTGGACGCTGCGCAGTCCCGAGGCCATGGCCGCGCTCGGGTCGCAAAGTGAACTGGACACCTACGCGCAGGAGTCCTTCGAGGCCTACTACTCCAATTACGCCCCCTCGGAGTTCGCCGGCCAGGTGTGGACTAACAACGCCCGCGTCGCCGCCCTGTGCGTGGCCAGCGGCATCACCGGGGTGCTGCCGGCCTACGTGCTGTTCGCCAACGCGGTGAACGTCGGGCAGGCCGGCGCCATCATGGCTGACCACGGCCTGCTCGGGCAGTTCTTCGCCCTGATCACCCCGCACGGGCTGCTGGAGCTGACCTGCGTATTCGTGGCCGGCGCCGCGGGCCTGAAACTGTTCTGGACCATGCTGGCGCCCGGGGACCGGTCGCGCGGCGTGGCGCTCGCGGCGGAGGGCCGCGCCCTGATCACAGTTGCGGCGGGGCTGACGGTGGCGCTGGCGGTCTCCGGATTCATCGAGGCCTTCGTGACCCCGGCACCGCTGCCTTGGCTGCTCAAGGGCACGATCGGTGCGCTGGCCCTGGCGGTGTTCTGGGCGTACACCCTGCTGCCGGGGCGTCGGGCGGTCATGGCCGGGCACACCGGAGACCTGGAGACCGACGAGGCCGGCGCGATCCAGGCTGAGGCCGGCTGATCGGCCGACTGGTCCGGCGGCACCGCCGGACACCCGTACAGCCGCTGTGCCGCGCGGCTCACCCATCACAGCCTCCCCGCAGCCTTGAGCGCCAGGTAGGCGTCGGCAAGTGCCGGAGCCAGGGCGCCCGGCTGCTCCTCCACCACCTCCACGCCGGCGCGGCGCAGACGCGCTCGCACTGCGCTGAGCTCTACCAGCTCGCGCTCGGCGGCGGCAGCCGTGTAAACGCTTTCGGCGTCATCACGCCGGGAGCGCAGGTGCTCCAGGCCCGGATCGGTAGCGGAGGCCACTACTACCGTGTGCTTGCGGGCCATAATGCCCAGGGCCCGCAGCATGTCGGCGTTGGCTCCCGCCCCGTCCAGCCCGGTCAGCACCACTACCAGGGCGTGCTGGGACAAGGACGCCTCCACCGTCGCCGCCACCAGGGTCCAGTTGGTCTCCACCAGCGCCGGCTGCAGCGGGGCGAATGCGTCCGCCAGCGCGCCCAGGAGGGCGGATCCGGACACGCCCCGCACCTGCGCCCGGGTCTGTACGTCTGTGGCCACGGCGTCCACCCGGTCCCCGGCGCGCGCTGCCAGCGCCGCCAGCAGCAGCATCGCCTCGATCTGCGCGTCCAGCCGGGGAGCGTCATCCAGGCGCGCCGCCGCCATCCTCCCGGTGTCCACCACTATCAGTACCCGGCGGTCCCGCTCCGGTCTCCAGGTGCGCACCACCACCTCCGCGCGTCGGGCCGTGGATCGCCAGTCGATGGAACGCACGTCGTCGCCGACGACGTACTCGCGCAGGGAGTCAAACTCGGTGCCGGCCCCGTGCACCATTACGGCGCTACGCCCGTCCATCTCCCGCAGCCGGGACAATTTGGAGGGCAGGTGACTGCGGGAGGCGAAGCGGGGCAGCACCCGCAGCCTGGCCGGCACATGCAGCGAGGCCTGCCGGCCGGCCAGCCCCAGGGGGCCGCGCACGCGCACGGTTACCAGGTCGGCGATGCGGTCGCCACGCCGGGTGGGGGTCAGCTGGGTGCGTAGGCGGCGCTGGCGCCCAGCCGGGACCGTCAATGCGCGGCGCTCGTGGGAGGCACCTGCCGAAGGCTGCCAGGCGTCCCGAACCAGGGCGGACATGCTGCGCCCAGTGGTGTTGAACAGGGTCAGCGTCTCGGTCACGGTCTCACCCAGGCGGACGGAGCGGGGCACCGACCTGGTGGCGCGCAGGCCCCGCGGCGAGGGCGCCGCCGCCACATCCACCGCCACCAGCGCAGCCACCAGGGCCGTCCACGCTACGACGGTGCCCGGGCGGGGCACGAGCGGCACGAGGACGGCGCCGACGGCAAGCAGCCAGACGGCGCGCATGGTCAGGTACACGGGTGCCTCCTTAGCGCGATCGGCTACCGCGGCACCGGCACCGCACGCAGGGCACCGTTGACCACTGACTCGGTGGACACGCCCTCCAGCTCGGCCTCGGCCCGCAGCTGGATGCGGTGGCGCAGCGTCGGCAGAGCGAGCGCCTTGACGTCGTCGGGGGTGACGAAGCCGCGTCCCGACAACCAGGCCCAGGCCTTGGCGGTGGCCAGGAGCGCCGTCGCCCCGCGGGGAGACACGCCCAGGGCGACCGACGGCGAGGTGCGGGTGGCCCGTACCAGGTCCACGATATAGGCGAGCACCTCCGGTGAGGCGCTGACGGTGCGCACCTGCTCCCTAGCGGTTGCCAGGTCCGCGGGAGAGGCCACGGCCTGCAGGCCCGCCGCCGGCAGGTCCCGGGGATTGAATCCGGTGGAGTGGCGGGACAGCACCTCAAGCTCCTCACCGCGCTCCGGCAGGGGCAGGATGAGCTTGAGCAGGAAACGGTCCAGCTGCGCCTCCGGCAGCGGGTACGTGCCCTCGTACTCCACCGGGTTCTGGGTCGCCACCACCATGAATGGATCGGGCAGCGCGCGCGGGGAGCCGTCGACCGACACCTGGTGCTCCTCCATCGCCTCCAGCAGGGCGGCCTGGGTCTTGGGCGGGGTGCGGTTGATCTCGTCGGCGAGCAGCAGGTTGGTGAACACCGGGCCCTCCCGGAAGGAGAACTCGGCGGTGCGGGCGTCATAGATCAGCGAACCGGTCACGTCGCCGGGCATCAGATCGGGCGTGAACTGCAGGCGCTTGGTACCAATGTCAAGGGAGGCGGCCAGGGAGCGCACCAGCAGGGTCTTGGCCACCCCGGGCACACCCTCTAAGAGCACGTGGCCACCGGCGAGCATGGCGATCACCAGCCCGGTGACGGCCGGATCCTGGCCGACAACCGCCTTGGCGACCTCGGCGCGTACCGCCCGCAGCCGGGCCCGGGGGTCGTTGCCCGGGGGCGTAGTTGCGTGCGGCTCGGCACTGGCCGAGGCGCGGACGGGGCCGGCTGCGGCACCTGGCGAGGCGGACGCTCCCGCGCTCGCGGGCTGCCCTGTGCCGGGCTGTGCTGTCCCGGGTCGCGCAGTGGTGGGGTCCGCCACGGTGCCGTATCCGCGGACGCCCGTGGTGGGCAGGGCCGTGGTGGGAACGTCGCTCTCGTCGAACTGGCGCGCCGGGTCATTGTGTGGGGAAGGGGGAGTGGTCATCGCGGGTGGACCTCGCTCTCGAGTAGTTCCAAGCGAACGGCCAGATCCGCCAGGACGTGGTCATTCGCGGGGGTGGGCCCGTACAGGGCATGGTCGATTGCTTCTGGGGGCCAGCCGGTGGCCCGCGCAGCCGCCTCGACGAGTTCGCCGCGGGACGCGGACGGCGGCATTCCGAGGCTGCGGCCGAGCCGGAGAGCGGTTCCCGACCGCAGCGCCTGAGCGGCGCGCTCACGGTCGCCGGCCCGGCGGTACAGGCGGCCGCGGCCAATGGCGGTCTCGGTGGCGCGCACCACCACCGGCAGGTCCTCAGGCACAAGTCTTCCGAAGCGGCGCCCCCGCGTGAAGGCCAGCGCGATGACGACGCCGCAGCCCAGGAACAGCAGCACCGGCAGCCACGGTGGCAGCGAAGGCCTGTCCCACAGGGTTGAAATGGACGACGCTCGGGAGGCATCGAACCAGACCAGCCGGTCGTTGTGGCCAAGCGCGCGAATCGCCAGCGCCGCGTTCCCGGCCGTGGTCAGGTTCTCATTAGTGACAATGCGCGGGTCGGCGATCACCCGCAGTGTGCCTCCGCCCTCCAGCGGCGCGGTGGCATAGGCATAGGCGTCCTCCCTAACCGGGAAGCAGCCCACAGCGCCGCTGACGTCATCCAGGAGGACCGAGCCGGTCGAGCCGGCCAGCGAGGCCGCAGCCACGGCGTCGGGGTCGGCGCACTCCGGCCGCAGTGAGGTGTCGGCGCTCGCGGAGACGCCGACCGGGGTCATGTCGGTCAGGTCCTGAAGATTCTCGTAGAGGGTTCCCAGGACCACTACGTCCTGCCCGGTCCGGGCCAGTCGGAAGCGGTCGAGGTAGCTCATCTCCCCGGCGTGGAGCACCACCACGGTGGCGCCGTCCGCGGCAGCACTGACGGCGGCGTCGGCGGAGCTGACGCTACTGACATCGATCCCCTCGCTGCGCAGCAGCTCGGCCAGAGCCTGGGTACCGTTGGCACGGGAGTTGTTGATCGCGTAGGGGACCTTGGATGACTGCGGCGTGGTCCACAGGGTGGCCAGGGCCACGAGTACGAGGAGCGCCCCGGCGGCTATGAAGGGGCGCCAGCGGCTCAGCCGCTCGCCCAGGCGCGCCCCCACTACCTGATCGCCGGTGTGCGCAGGCGCGGTGCCCTCGCCCCGATCCGGGGCCGTGGTGGTGCTCATGGTGTCACCTGCCTGGCCGGCGTCGGCAGGGCAAGAGGCGCTCGCGTGACCCGCTCGGCGAACTCGCGCATCCACGCGTCCTGGGAGGGGGTGGAAACGACGCTGCCGTAACGCACGGAGTCGAACAGCCGGGCGGCCTCATCCATCTCGGCTGCCAGCTCGCCCAGCGGACGGGCTGCCAGCCCCGCCGCCTCGTGCGCGGTCATGCCCGGATAGTCCTCCAGTGCGCCGCGCTCATCGAGTGTACGCACTACTGCCCGGAAGCGCTCGATCACGGCGGTTGCCCAGTCTCCCTGGGCGGCAGCGGCGTTGGCGGCACGGGTGAGGGCCGAGGCGTCGCGGTCGTCCTCGAACAGCACGCCGTGCGCGCGCCTGGCGCGCCGTGCCCAGGTGATACGGGTGAACATGACCCCCAGGGCGACAACCAGGGCGAGCACCAGCACCACCACGATCAGCACGGACAGCCACGATGGCACCCCGGGCACGGCCCCGCGCGGGTCCAGGTGCTCCGCGAGCCAGCGCCAGGCGCGCTCCCACAGGGTGGCGGCGTGGTGATAGGCGGGCTTGGCCAGCTCCTTCTCGGCGGCGCGACGCGCGGTGTCGGCGTCGGGCGTGGCCGGAACATCCAGGGGTGGCAGGCCACACAGCTCCCGCCCCGAGTAGGGGACGTGGACGGCTGCGGGCACCGGTGGCATCGGGATCATGCGGAACCTCGGGCGCCGATCGCGGTCAGACTCCGGCGGAGCGGCGCAGCTCGACGTCCAGGCCCTCCTGACGCATGCGCAGGTCGATGTAGACCAGCGCGGTTGCGGCGGAGGAGAAGGGCCGGATCAGCGCGTCGAGGAGGCTGCCGATGAAGGCCGACACCATGATCAGCACAGTGGACGCCCCGATCCCGACGAGCAGGGTTCCGGCGCCGCTGAGGGCGCCGATGGCGCCCCCGAGAACCGCGGAGACGGTGCCAACCAGCAGGCCGACCAGCAGCTGGACGCCCAGCACGCGCCAGAAGTACCCCCGGGTCAGCTGCCAGGAGCGGCGGATGCCCTCCCAGATGCTGACGTTCTCCAGGATCAGCGCGGCGCCCGCCACGGACAGGCGCACGCCCAGGAAGGCCGCAGCGATCAGGCCGCCGACGCCGAGCAGGAAGCACACCAGCATGATCAGTCCCAGGTTGGCGGAGCTGCCGGAGTCGTCTAGGGCGAAGACAGAGCCGATTAACAGCCCAACGGCGCCGAGGGCGGCGACGAATGCGGCCAGTCCGGTGACCAGTTCCACCAGCAGTGCCTGGCCGATCAGTGCCCACAGCCGCGGCCGGACGCGCTCCCACACCTCGGCCGGCGTGGCGATGCGGCCCAGCACCGAGCGCGATACGGTCACGGTCAGCAGCCCCGTCAGGACGGTGATGGCGAAGAAGTTGATCGCCGTGCTCACTAGTGACAGGCCGGTGGAGCCGCCGAGATATGAACTGAGCGCGTTAAAGACTTCCTGGTCGGAGCCGACGGAGGCGTAATCGTACTCGTTGTAGGAGTCAATGATACTGATCTGGTTGGACAGGGTGCTGAATGCCAGGAATGTGAACAGCGCGGATATCAGGCCGGCGGCACCCATGACCACTATGGCCGGCAGGAACATGGCTCGGGGGTTGGCCCGCAGCGATTCGAAGGCGCCGGCGATGATCTCGGTGATGGTGAGCGGCCGCAACGGGATGATGCCGGGCTTGGGCGCCACGAAGAATCCGCCCGGACCTGCCGTGTAGGTGCCCGCCTGCTGGGCGTATTGGGAATACTGGGCACCTCCCGCGTAGGAGCCTTGACCCTGGGGCGCCTGCTGGCCGTAGGCGGGCTGCTCCGACTGGGCGTAGGTGCCATAGCGGGGCGCGGACGCCGACTCCGGCTGCTGCTGCGGGCCGGGTTCAGGGGATGGGCTCGCGTGAGTCCCTCCGGTGGGTGGCTGCCACCCGGTGTTGTCGGTGCTCATGGGCATACTGTGTCACGGCGGGGAAACCGGCGCTCTCCACCCAGAGGAGGAGATCAGGTGCCGGGGCCGCGGCCTTCGCGGCTCGGGCCGCCCGGCGCGACGGTGCGCGTACACGCTCCGACACGCCCGGGCGACGCCCCGCGGCGGGACGGATTTTCGTGGACGCTCGCGGGGCCCGGCGCCGACTCCGGGGGCCTCGCAGGGGCGATAAGACAGGGGTACCGGGCCAGAAGTCCCGGCCCGACAGCTGCTTAGTGTCAACTTAACGGGATATGATGAAAGTCATAGTGCACCATATCGGTGGCGTTTGTGGCTGGACTACGTGCCAAGATAGGCGCCATGCGCACTCGCATTCTGGTCGTTGACGATGACACTGCCCTGGCCGAGATGATCGGCATCATGCTCGAGGCGGAGGACTACACTCCGTCCTTCTGCGCCGACGGCGCGAAGGCTCTGGAGGCCTTCCGGGAGACAGACCCGGACTTGGTCCTGCTGGACCTGATGCTGCCCGGCATTGACGGCGTGGAAATCTGCAAGCTGATCCGCGCCGAGTCCGATGTGCCGATCATCATGCTCACTGCGCGTACGGACACCCAGGATGTGGTCGCCGGGTTGGAGGCCGGCGCGGATGACTACGTCACCAAGCCGTTCAAGTCCAAGGAGCTGCTCGCCCGCGTGCGCACCCGCCTGCGCCGCAATATCGACGCCAATGGCGCCGAGCACGTACGCGCTGGGGACCTGGACATCGATGTCTCCGGCCACCAGGTGCACCGCGGAGAGACGGTCATCAACCTCACTCCCCTTGAGTTCGACCTGCTGGTGACCCTTGCGCGCACGCCCTGGAAGGTGTTCACGCGCGAGGAGCTTCTGGAGCAGGTCTGGGGATACCAGCACGCCGCAGACACCCGCCTGGTCAACGTTCACGTGCAGCGCCTGCGCGCCAAGATCGAGAAGGACCCGGAGCACCCCAGCATCGTGGTCACCGTACGCGGAGTCGGCTACCGCGCCGGCGACGGCAAGTGACTGCGGGCGCGGTGGCCTCTGGGCCCCGCCCGCACCGCAGGCCTAGCCTCGCGGCTCACTGATCGTGGACGCCCAGAGCCCGGTCCGGAACGCGGGGCGCCAAGGCGCGCCGTCCCCACTGCGGGCGGCACGCCGGTCCCTTGGCACCTCCATGGTGCTGTTCGCGACCGTGACCGGAGTGGTGCTCATCGCCGTCCTGCTGGTTGCCGTCACCATAACCATCCGCAACGACGTCTTCGCCGAGCGGCGTGCCGCAATCCTGGCCGATGCCCGCCAGCGGGCAGTGACCACCCAATCGGTATTCGACGCGGCCGCGGTTGAAACTGCTGAGGACCTGACCGCCACCGCGCAGGCGCAGCTGTCAGCCATCAACGATTCCTTCGCGGGCGCGGGCGGTAAGGGGGTAGCACTGCGCCGGGCCTCCGGTGAGGCCTCCAACACCATAATCAACGACCTGGCCACCGATGCCGACCTGGCTGCGCTCATAACCGAGGAGCTCGCGGCCCAGGTGGAGGCAGGCGCACCCGGCGCCCAGTACTCCCAGCCCGTGGGCATCCCCGACGGCCACGGCGGCACCGACCCCGGGCTGGTCGTCGGCTCCCGGATCAACCTGCCCCTGGCGGGTGGGTACGACTTGTTCCTCGTCTACACCCTGGCGCCAGAGCAGCACGTCATCGACCTGGCTACCCGCGCCATCATCATCGCCGGCGCAGGCTTCTTGCTGCTGCTGCTGCTGGGCCTGTGGGCCCTGACCTCCCGTGTACTCATCCCCGTGCGCCGTGCCTCCCTGGCCGCCCAGCGGCTGGCCGGCGGGCACCTCCAGGAGCGGCTGCCAGTGGCGGGGGAGAACGAGATCGCTACCCTTTCCCGCTCCTTCAATAACATGGCCGATTCCCTGGAGGCGCAGATTCAGGCCTGGGAGAGCCTGTCGAAGGTGGAGAAGCTATTCGTATCCGACGTGTCCCACGAACTGCGTACTCCACTGGCCTCCATTCGGCTGGCGGCCGAGCAGATCTGGCAGGCGCGTGACGAGATCAAGGATCCTTTCGCCGCACGCAGCCTGGAGATCCTCATGCGGGAGATTGATCGCTTCGAGCAGATGCTGTCCGACCTGCTCGAGATCTCCCGCATCGACTCCGGACGGGTCCAGCTGCGATCCGCGGAGGCGGATATCAGCGCCGTCGTACGTGGCGTGCTCGACCTGGTTGCCGTGCACGTAGAGGCCTCCGGCTCCCCGATCCGCCTGCACTTGCCCGATGCTCCCGCCGTCGCCGAGGTGGATGTGGCCCGGGTGGAGCGCATCGTGCGCAACCTGATAGTCAATGCGCTCGAGCACGCGGAGGGCTCACCCATCGATATCACGGTTGCCGCCAGTGACGACGCCGTCGCCGTACGTGTGCGCGACCACGGGGTGGGCATGAGCCCGGACGTGGTCAAGAAGGTCTTTGACCGCTTCTACCGCGCCGACCCCTCCCGCAAGCGCACCCTGGGCGGCACCGGGCTGGGCCTGTCCATCTCCCTGGAGGACGCCGTCCTGCACGGGGGCACGCTCGTGGCCTGGGGGTGGCCGGCCGACGGCGCCTCCTTCCTGCTCACCCTCCCGCGCCGCCTCGGGCCCGACGCCACCCCCGGTGCTTTCACCAAGCCGGGACCGCTGGACGTGGTCCCCGACGACGCCCCGCCGGTCTCCCGCGTCGGTGCCCGTACCGTGGAGCCTGGCCAGGTCCCGCCGGCGGTCCCGGCGTTGACGCCGTCTCCGGCGTCTCGGCGCTCGGACGTCGAGCGCGACGTGGAGCAGGAGGAGCCTGAGGCCCCGGCCCCAGCGGCCCTGTCGGGCGGTGAGCCGGAGCCGCCCGTACCTGCCGGCGCGCACGGCTCCGGGGAGGGCCCCAGCGCCCGCACCCCGGAGGACGTGGACGCCCGCAGGAAGCAGGGGGAGGTGCGCCGGTGACTGGGGCCGAGTCCAGTGGCTCCTCCGCTGCGCCCGGGCTTCCTCGGCAGATGCCCCGGCGCAGCATGCTCGCCGCCATGCTCCTAGGTGGGGGAGCGCTCGCCGCGTGCACGGCGCTGCCCACGTCCGGAGAGATCACCGAGTCAGATCTCCCGGGCATCACCGAGGAGCAGCTCATTCAGACCGCGGCCGGCCCGGTGGACGGCGCGACGCCGGATGAGATCGTCACCGGGTTCCTGCGTGCCTGCGTAGCCGGCCTGTTCGATGACTTCGCCACCGCCCGGGCCTTCCTCACCGATGCCGCCTCCGCCTCCTGGCAGCCGAGCGCCAGCGTAGGGATCTACGAGGGCTCCACCATGCCCGTCGTCACGGTAGTCGAGCACGAGGTCACGGTTACGGTGGACCTGATCGGCACTATCGACGCGGGCGGAGCGTTCACCGCGGCGTCCGAGCCCGACCATGCCTGCCACTATGTGCTCAGCGCCAACACCTCGGGCCAGTGGCGTATCGCCGAGCTGCCCGCCGGCATGCTGCTGTCCGATGGCGACCTGAGCGCGGGCTTCGCATCGGCCCCGTTGTTCTTCCTGACCCCGGACCACTCCCGCCTGGTACCCGAGCTGCGGTGGCTGCCCCGGCACGAGTTTCCCCGCCGCCTGATTGAGGCGCTTCTGGGCGGGCCCTCGCACTGGCTTGCCGCAGGTGCGACCACGGCGGTGCCCGAGGCGGCCGCGGTAGGCGATGACGGTGTAGTCGTCGAGGCGGGCGTCGCGAACGTGGACCTGACCGGACTGGGCGGTCCCCACGCGCTGGAGGGCTCACAGGCAGCACTTGTGGTGGCGCAGATACGCGCAACCCTGGTCGGGGCGGCGGACATCACCCAGGTACGGGGTGTCGTCGTGCGCGCGGACGGGGAGGAGCTCGGTGGCGCGGCGCCGCTGCCCGCGGTTGATGCGGCGCCGGGAGCGGTCGTCGGAATGTGCCTGGGGGCGGTGGTGCAGGGGACAACCTCGACGCGAACCACTTTGGTTACGGCCCAGACCCTGGGTGCAGGAACGGCCTCCCACCCCACGCTGGGCGCGGATGGAACTGTCTACGTCCTGAGCCGTTCGAGCCTGCTGCGCGTGCCGCCGGGGCAGAGCGCGGCGGACGTCATTATGTCGGTGGGCGATGCCGATTCCGGGGAGGACTCGGGGACCGGCGCAGAGCAGGATGCGCAGGACGGCGCGCGGGAGGACCCCGACCCGGGCGCTGCGGCCGGGCCCGGCGGCGTCGGGCTGCTGCCGCCTGTCGCCGACCGCCACCACTGGGTCTGGACCGGTGCCGAGGGCGAGCTCCTGGCGGTTGACGACCGTGGTAGGAAGGTTAGGCCGGCCGCCGCCTGGCTGGACGGTCGGAAGGTGATTTCCTTTGACGTCTCAGCCGAGTCCAGCCGCATCGTGGTGCGTCACAGCGCGGGCACGGGCGCGGCCGACGAGCGCGTTAGCGTGGCGGCCATTACCCGTGACGAGGGCGCTCCGGCAGGCCTGGGCGAGCCGCTCGAGCTGCCTGCGGCGACCGGGGCGCGCACCGGCGCAGTCGTGTGGTACGACGCGCTGAGCATCGCGGTCCTGCCCACGGCCCCTGAGGGGCAGACGCCGACCGGAGTCCTGCGGGTTCCAGTCGGCGGGCCACTTGCCACCACGATCACCTCCCCGGCAGCGGTTGCCATCACCGCCGACCGCGCCACCGGGGCGGTGCAGCTCACCGACGCGGCGGGGCGCATCTGGCAGCAGACCGGCACAGCCTGGCGCGTAAGCGCCACCGACGTGACGGACATCGCCTACCCATTGCCCTGAGGCGCAGGCAGGGGCGGGACGGCGGTGGGGCCATGCCGGCCGGTGCAGGCACCGGCATACAGCGCGCCCCGCATGCGGCACAGCGCATGCGGGGCGGGTGAATGACCGATCCGGCCGGGTGCGCGGGGGTCAGTCGGCGGGGGAGACCTGGGCGTTCAGGCGGATCACGCCGTAGGTCCAACCGTGCCGGTGGTAGACCGCGCAGGGCTGCATCGTGGACTTCTCAATGAACAGGTAGAAGGGGTGACCGACCAGCTCCATCTGGTACAGCGCCTCGTCGACCGTCATCGGTACCGCCTCGTGGAGCTTCTGCCGCACCACCACAGGAGAGTCGCCCAACTGCGACTCCACGGCCACGCCCGGCTCGGTGGGAGCCGTGGGGGAGTCCTCGATGGGGAGGTCATCGGTGTCCGGCAGCTGCGGCTCCTCGGCGGGCGCGGGCGGTACCGACTCCGGGAGGTCGACGATGTAGCGCCGGTGGTTCTTCTTCCGGTCCCGTGCCCGGCGCAGGCGCTCGGTCAGCTTCCCCATGGCGATGTCGAAGGCCGCGAAGCGGTCCGAGGAGCTGGCCTCGGCCCGGATTACCGGGCCCTTGGAGATCACCGTGATCTCAGCGCGCTCGGCCGTGTCCGCCTGGCGCGGGTTGCGCTCATGGGTGATCTCGACCTCGACTCTCTGCACGCGCGGGTCGAACTGCTCGACCTTGGCTGCCTTCTCCTCGACGTAGTCCCGCAGGCGCGAGCTGATCTCCGCGTTGCGGCCGACGACGTTGATGTCCATGGTGGAACCTCTTTCTAAGTCCAAGTGATCCTTGTGAGGGGATCGGGCTGGGGGAAACACCCGCCGCACCTTGCGACGAGCTTCGGAGTGGTCGGCCACCTCCTTGTGTGCTGCCGGTGTACAACCGGGCGCGGAATCTGCTCTCGGCGCCGCGCTGCCGTGTGTGTTACGACACATAAGCTACACCATTTCCGGGGCCGCCACGTACAGCGCACCGTTCGCGGTGGAGCCGGGACGCCGATGCCCTGGTGGCCCGTGCGTGAGGGCGTCCCAGCAGACCGGGGCGCGGGCTATGCGTCCGCAGCGGTGCCCGGCTGGGCCGGTACGCCACTGGGGTCGACCTGGGTGCGTGGCCGACTGGGACGGGCGGGTGCCGACCCGCTGGGTACCGGCCCGCCGGGGACCGTGATCGGGCGCCCGCGGGCCGGCGGGGGAGCCGCCGCCACCACCAGGGCGGCCCCGACTACCGCCCCGGCCTGCCGCAGCGCTCGCGCACAGGCGCCCAGGGTCGCCCCGGTGGTCACCACGTCGTCCACCAGCACTACTCCCGCGCCTTGCACCGGTGCCAGTACCCGCGGCGGCTCGGAGCGGTTCGCCCGCCGCTGGGCCGCCGAGCGGCCCGCCTGGTGCACGCCCCCGGAACCGAGGCGACGTCGCAGCACGTCCGTGCTGGCCACCGTCACGGCTCGCGTCGGCCCCGGGGTGCCGGCAGCAGGCCAGCCCGCTGCCAGGCCCCGCGCGACGGCGTCGGCCAGGTCCGCCGCCACCAGCAGCCCGCGTGCGCGCCGTCGCAGTCCCGACGGCGCCGGCACCACCAGCAGGTGCCCGCTCGAGGCTGCGGCCGCCACCACCTGGTCCGGCAGGTGGGCTGCGAGCCATCCGCCCGCGTCCTGCCCCACCTGGGACATTAGGCGCCCCAAGTCCTCCCGCGCTCCGCTCTTCCAGCCCAGGACCAGGGCGCGGATGGGGCCTGCGTAGGTGGCAAGCGCCCATACCGGCAGGTCGCCGGCCGCGTCGACGTG
Organism: Actinomyces sp. 565; assembly: GCF_010365615.1. Taxonomy (NCBI): domain Bacteria; kingdom Bacillati; phylum Actinomycetota; class Actinomycetes; order Actinomycetales; family Actinomycetaceae; genus Actinomyces; species Actinomyces sp. 565. The sequence goes on along the minus strand of NZ_PIZD01000003.1, from coordinate 28,966 downwards.
CTCCACCCGGTGCGGCTGCGCGGCGAGCAGCGCGGCGCACTCCTGGCACAGGGCAACGTCCCAGCGGCCGCAGCCCGCACAGGTCACGGGTAGGACGAGGCGCAGCGCGGCGGTGAGCGTGCCGGAGCGGGACGGGGGCATGCGGCCAGTGTGCTGCGCCGGCTGCACGCGCGCACGCCACTGCCCCGGGGCCTCCACAGGGCACTGCCGGGGGCTGTCTCCGGGACCGCCTGTGGACGGGGGCGCAGGACGCGACGGGAGGCGGCGGCTGGGGCGGGGCTGCCAGGGTGTAGGACCGCAAGGACAGGGCCGCAAGGAGCGGGTAGCAGGTGGCGGGCCGGCGAAGCGCAATCGCGGCTCTGCGGTGAGCGATAGCACTGATCCGTCCGCGGCGGCGTCGGCGGGATGGCATACCATGGCGGAGTTCGCGCCCGGTCCGCCCGGGCACGGGGCCCGCCCGCCTAAGGGGCCGCGCCGCGGCGGGCTCCCACCAGCTACCAGGGGAGATACCAGCGTGTCGATTGTCGACCGGATCCTGCGCATCGGTGAGGGACGGACCCTCAAGAAGCTCGATGCCCTCGCCACCCAGGTGGAGGCCCTCGCCGAGGACTACAAGGACTTCACCGATGCGGAGCTGCGCGAGCAGACCGCGGAGTTCAAGCAGCGCTACGCCGATGGGGAGACCCTGGACGAGCTCCTTCCCGAGGCCTTCGCCACCGTCGTAGAGGCGGCCGACCGGGTGCTCGGCCAACGCCCCTACCACGTGCAGATCATGGGCGGCGCCGCCCTGCACCAGGGCAACATCGCGGAGATGAAGACCGGTGAGGGCAAGACCCTGGTGGCCACCATGCCCTCCTACCTGCGCGCGCTGACCGGTAAGGGCGTCCACGTGGTCACCGTCAACGACTACCTGGCCGAGTACCAGTCCGACCTCATGGGGCGCGTGCACCGCTTCCTGGGCCTGTCCACCGGCTGCGTGCTGGCCACGCAGAATCCCGCCCAGCGGCGCAAGCAGTACCAGTGCGACATCACCTACGGCACCAACAACGAGTTCGGCTTCGACTACCTGCGCGACAACATGGCCCAGCGTCCGGAGGACCTGGTCCAGCGCGGGCACGCCTTCGTGATCGTCGACGAGGTGGACTCGATCCTCATTGACGAGGCCCGCACGCCGCTGATCATCTCCGGCCCCGCCACCGGTGACGTGAACAAGTGGTACAAGGAGTTCGCCAAGCTTGCCCAGCGCCTGCGCGCCGGCCGCGACTACGAGGTCGATGAGAAGAAGCGCACCGTGGGCGTGCTCGCCCCCGGCATCGAGCGGGTGGAGGACTACCTGGGCATCGACAACCTCTACGAGGCGGAGAACACGCCCCTGATCGGCTTCCTGAACAACGCCATCAAGGCCAAGGAGCTGTTCCACCTGGACAAGGACTACATCGTGCGCGACGGTGAGGTCCTCATCGTCGACGAGCACACCGGCCGCGTCCTGCCCGGGCGCCGCTACAACGAGGGCATGCACCAGGCCATTGAGGCCAAGGAGCGGGTGGACATCAAGGCTGAGAACCAGACCCTGGCCACCATCACCCTGCAGAACTACTTCCGCCTGTACCCGGAGGGATCCCGCTCCGGCATGACCGGTACCGCCGAGACCGAGGCCGCCGAGTTCTCCGGCACCTACGGGATCGGCGTGGTCCCAATTCCCACAAACAAGCCGATGATCCGCCAGGACCAGCCGGACCTGGTATACACCAACGTGGCCGCGAAGCTGGCCGCGGTCGTCGATGACATCGCCGAGCGGCACGCGGCCGGCCAGCCCGTGCTGGTGGGCACCACCAGCGTGGAGAAGTCCGAGCAGCTCTCGCGGCTGCTGGACAAGCGCGGCATCCCGCACGAGGTCCTCAACGCCAAGCAGCATGCACGTGAGGCCGCCGTCGTCGCCCTGGCGGGCCGCAAGGGCGCCGTCACCGTGGCCACCAACATGGCCGGACGCGGCACCGACATCATGCTGGGCGGCAACGCCGAGCACATTGCGGTGACGGCCCTGAAGGAGGCGGGGCTGGATCCGGAGGAGAACGCCGAGGAGTACGAGAAGGCCTGGCCCGAGGCGCTCGCGGCGGCGCAGGAGTCCTGCGCCGCGGAGCACGACGAGGTCGTCGAGCTGGGCGGGCTGTACGTGCTGGGCACCGAGCGGCACGAGTCCCGCCGTATCGATAACCAGCTGCGCGGGCGCTCCGGCCGCCAGGGGGATCCGGGTGAGTCGCGCTTCTACCTGTCCATGGAGGATGACCTGATGCGCATGTTCGCCTCCGGGGCTGCGCAGCGCATCATGAGCTCCGGCGCCTACCCCGACGACGTGCCGATCGAGTCGAAGATGGTCACTCGCGCCATCGCCTCCGCCCAGCGGCAGGTCGAGTCGCGTAACTACGAGATCCGCAAGAACGTCCTGAAGTACGACGACGTCATGACCGAGCAGCGCGAGAAGGTGTACTCCGAGCGGCGCCGCGTCCTGGACGGGGAGGACCTGGAGCCGCAGCTGGCCGGCTTCCGCGCCCAGGCGGTGGGCACGATCGTGGCCGCCCGCACGCAGGAGGGACGCCCCGACGAGTGGGACCTGGACGCCCTGTGGAATGACCTGGCGCACGTCTACCCGGTCAGCGTCACTCAGGAGGACCTGATCGAGGAGGTCGGCGGTCGCGACCTGCTCTCCACCGAGCGCCTGTCCGCCGAGCTCAGCGATGACGCCGCCGTTGCCTATGAGGAGGCCGAGCAGCGTCTCAATGACAACCCCATTGCCCGCGCGCAGCTGGGGGAGGAGCCCATGCGTGCGCTGGAGCGGCGCGTCCTGCTGGCCGTTGTGGACAAGCGCTGGCGCGAGCACCTGTATGAGATGGACTACCTGAAGGAGGGAATCGGCCTGCGCGCCATGGCCCAGCGGGACCCGCTGGTGGAGTACGCCAACGAGGGCGCCCACATGTTCAAGGCCATGATGGAGGGGATCCGGGAGGAGACCGTCGAGCAGGTGTTCGCCAACGCCGCCCGCTTCGATGCCGCGGCCGCCCGCGCCGCAGCCGCGCAGGCGGATGCGGAGGGCGAGTCTGCTACCGCGGCGGCGGGTACCGCTGCGCCGTCCGCCACTGAGCGGCCCGCCCGCGGGCGCAGTGCCGCCGTGGCCTCGGTTATGGGGGCTGCCGGTCAGGAGCCCTTGAAGCAGCGCCTGACCTACACGGCGCCTTCGGAGGACGGCACCGCTACTGCGGCCACCGAGCCCGCGGCTCGAGGCCGGGACGCGGCCCGGCCCGCGGCCGCCGGTGCATCTGCCGGCGGCGCAACGCGGCCGGCCGCCTCTGCAGCAGGCGGAGGCAACCGCAAGCAGCGGCGGGCAGCGGCCAGGAAGCGGCGCAAGTAGCAGGGTGCTGGTGCCGCCCGGTGGGCGGATGCCACCTGGCTCGGGCCTCAGGCGATCTCCAGGGCAGCCAGCAGCCAGCGGCCCCGAAAGGCCTCAAGCCGGGCCGCCGCAGCGCGTACGCGGGCGCCGTCGTCGAGCAGGATCGTCACCTCGCAGGTGCCGTTATCGGACTTTTGGGCGTGGGCCGAGCGCGGGCGTACGCGCGTCGGCGCCTGGCCCAGGAGCCTGCGTGCCAGTCCTGCCCGCCGGGACAGCGCCTCGAACAGCTCCGGCGTGGTCCAGCGCGCCAGGTGGTCGGCTCGGCGCTGGCCGTGTAGTACTTCTGCAGCGGCGGTCACGACTACGGCGGCGAAACGTGCCGGGTCCGGCATGTCATCCCCGGTGCCCGGTGCCTGCCGACTGGCGGTGCCGCCGGTGCCCAGGGAGGGGCGAAAGTGCAGCCGGTCCCACTCCTCGGCCCGCTCGGTGCCCTCCAGGACCGGACGCGGAACCAGCGCCCCGGCGGGGCTGCTCGTCGAGGTGCGCAGGCCCGGGACGGGCCGTAGCGGTGGCGTCGGGCCGGTGCGGCGCCGGTTCCGGCCGGCCGGGTGCGCGGCGTCCTCCTTTGCCTCGAGCGCGCGTAGGTGCCTACGCGCTGCGGCGGGTACGGCGTCGGGGCGGGTATCGGGAACGGTGAGGATGGACATGACGCTTCTCCTGCGCGGTGACGGGCGCGCGTCTGTGCGCGCAGCGGGTGTTTGTTCAGGAATTGGGCTGGTCGGTGAGTGTGGGGACGTCCAGGTCGGTCCCGGGGTGGATGAGCCCCGGGTCGGTGCCGATCTCCTGGGTGTTGGCCTGGTACAGGCGCGGCCAGGCGTCCGCGATTTGCGCCGGCGAGGCCTGCGGGCCCAGCAGCTCGGCGGTGATCGACCACAGTGACTCGCCGACGGCCACGGTATGGGACTCCGATGAGCCGGGTTCCTGCGCGGAGTCTGGTGCGGAGTCTGGTGCAGGGGCGGACGGGGGCGAGCTCGGGGCCGCGGCGTCGGGGTCAGTCGGTACCGTCACGGTCGGCTGCCAGCCGAGGTCATCGGTGCCGACCTCCGATTCCGGGGCGGCGAGTGCCGGACTGGTGGTGATTCCCGCGACCAGCACGCCGGCGGTGATCCGCCGTACCAGGGGCGCGCCCCACCGTTGTAGTGCCCGCGCAGCTGCTCGGGTGCTCCTGCTCGGCGGATTGCCGGGGGCGGAGGCGCCATGACGGTTGCCGGCCCCGGCCGCAAGCGCGAGGAGCACGGATAGCAGGTGCCAGAGTGCACCCAGGGCTCCGGCGGTGCAGGCGAGGGCTGTGATTGCGGCAGTCAGATGGGCGCTGCCCCACCAGGCGGTCGGCAGCTCCAGGAGGCTGCGGGCGCTGTTGGCGGCGGTGCTCGCCAGCACTGGGATCAGGGCTGCGGACAGCACGCCGATCGTGCCAAGCGCAACGTGGCTGCGTACGTGCCGCAGGGTTTGAGTAGTCCGCGTTGATGACGTAGCTGCACACATGACTCGCTCCATCGCTGGTGATGATGTTTGATGATGTTAGATCATTGTAGAGCGATTGAGATGTGTCAAGTGTGTGTTGAATGAGGCTGGGTGTGCCTGAGTGCCGGTTGGATGTACTCAACCCGCAGTCGCCGGGTTTCGTACCGGCGCCTGCGGGTTGGCGGTGAGGGTTTCAGTGAGTGTGCGGCGCTCAGGCGCGGTGCCGTCCGCCCTGGTTGCGTGCCCGGGAGTCGGCCGGGCCGGGCGGCGGGGCGAGGAGGCCGGTGGAGTCTGCTCTGGTAGCGGCGGTAGGCGGCGCCTGCGGCACGTCCGGGCCGGTCTCCGCCGGTGGCGGTGGGGGCGCAGGGGTGCTGGCTCCGACGAGCGGGCCGGGCGTCTGGGCTACAGGGGCGCCGCGGTTGACGACGGCGCTAGCTGCATCTTCCGGCCGACCGCCACCGGGCGCACTGTGGTTGGGCGAGGTGCGGCTGGGGCTGGCGCCGGCTGTCCTGGAGCGTCGGGGCGCCCTTCGCGCTGTCAGGCGGCGGAGCCGGGCCCCGCGGGCTGCTCGTCCCGCGCTGCGCCTGGCCCCCGAGCGCGGGTCGATCTGGTCCACCAGCTCCGCCAGTGCCCGGCCCAGGGGAGATCCCGGCGCGGCCTCAAGCACGCTGCGCCCCTCCAGCAGGCAGCGGTCTGCGGTAGCCGCGTCGTCGGGCAGTAGCGTGACTTCTTCTATGCCGCCGAAGCGTGCAAGTGCCTCCCTGACGGCCTGCTGTGGTGAAGGGCCGGCGGCGGAGGCCCGCACCCGATTGACAACCACCTCAATGCGCCCGGTCGGCCGGGTGCCCCCATCCAGATCGTCGATGAGCTGCAAGAGCCGCCGTATGCCGATCGGATCGCCGGCGCCGACGATCACCACCACATCGGCGTTGCGCAGCAGGTGAGCGGTTACGGCGCCGGGACCGGGCTCCAGGGTGAAGTCGTCGACGGCGTCGTCGACCTGGCCCCCGGACACGTCCACGACGGTCCAGGCGGCCGCGCGCCGGCACTGTTCCCACACCTCCGGCATGGCTGCCGCCGGTAGCTCGCGCCATCGGCCCGCTCGGCCCAGACCGGACAGTAGGCGCCGGTCCTCGCTCACCGGTATGAGGATGCGGCCCAGCGCCTCGGGGTCCAGGCGGCCGCGGGAGGCGAGCCGTGCAGCGGTAGCCAGGGCGGAGGAGTCCTCGGGTAGGCCCAGTAACTGCGTGAGGCAGGGGGCCTGAGTATCTGCATCCACCAAAATCGTGCCAGCGCTGAGTCCGGCGGCCAGTGCGGCGGCAATCGTGGAGCGTCCGGGGGCGCCCTGCGGGCCCCACACGGCTACCAGCCGTCCTCGAGGTTTGTCCGCCTCATTCGCGTGCGCGCGCACTGGCCTCGGAGCCAGATCTGGCGTGGGGGCGAGTGGTGCCGTGGGGGTCGCGGCGTCGAACTCGTCCCACAGGTCCCGCTCGGCCGTCGGCGGGCTCGGTGCGGATGCGCGCGGTGCTGCCGGAGGAAATGGCGGCTGGGGCGGGTCCTCGAGGCCGCGCGCGATGCTCTGCAAGCGGGCGCAGATGCCGGCCGCGGCCGTTTCGGCAGATTCCACGGGCCAGCCTGCTCCCGCCCACCGCTCGCGCTCGGCATCGGGCGCGAGCAGGAGTCCGAACGCGCCGGCGCGGCGCAGGCGGTCAAGCACCGTGCGGTCGAGGTCGTCGAAGGCGGTGTCGGTGACGACGAGTGTGGCCAGGCCGGCCATGGCGGCGCTGAGTAGTTCCGGCGTGTCGGCGCACCGGCGCACCACTTTCAGCCCCGAACCGGGTGCGTCGAGGGCGCGCAGGATGTTGGAGTCGTCACCGGAAAGCGCGAGTAGGACCCCGTGCGGACTGGATGGGGCTGCTTGCGGCTCGGTCATCACTGTCCCTGTCCGGTGGGCACCAGCACGAGCGGGCCGGCCGCGCCGACGGCGCTGAGCACGTCGGCGACTGCCTGCTCAGGCACGAGCACCTCCACCTGCAGGCTGGAGCCGCCGATGAGGCTGGGGCCCGCCTCGCCTATCGAGGCGATCAGCAGCCCGCGTGCAACAACCTCGGCCTGGCCGGGCTCCTGCGCCGTGACCTGGGCGGCGGGCAGGGCCCACAGGTCCACGATGTCTCCCGCGGCCGTACCCGCGGGCAGTCCCGAGGCGAGATTGAGCACAACTGACCGCAGGTCGACATCCGCCGCCTGGCCGATCGCCCCGGATGGCAGCAGCTCGCCGGCCTGGAGGGAACGGGTTGCGACGGCGTCCTCGGGCAGCTCTCCCGCCGCCACGTACACGGTGGTGCCGGGGTGGGAGTCAACCAGGGTCAGCACGCCGTCCGCGGTCAGGTCGGTGCCGGGGGCGACGTCGCGGGAGAGGATGTAGATCTGCTCGGTGTCTGCCGCGGCGTTGACGGCCCAGGCGCCCAGGGCCACCGCGGTTCCGATCAGCACCAGTCCGCCGGCCAGGCGCGGATCACGCCAGGTGGGGCGGCGCGGGCGCCTGCGTGGGGTTGGGCGTGCGGCCCCAGCCGGGCTGGGTGCGCTTCGTCGCGCGGAACTCACTGGGCCCTCCTTGATCATGTGTGCTGCCGTTGAACACCTTGGGAGTGTAATTGATTATCCACAAGTATGTTCAGCTATGGCGTATACGGCAAGATGGTGAGAGCATAGTGCCATGCCGGAGAGTTTTCTGACCATCGCTGAAGTAGCCGAGCACCTGCAGCTGTCTGCCCAGGGGGTGCGGGCCTTGATCCAGTCGGGTGAGCTCCCGGCGATTCAAGTGGGGGCCCGCCACTTGTGGCGCGTGCCGGAGAGCGCCTTTGATGAGTACGTGGAGCGCCAGCTCGCGGCGACTCGCGCGATGGTGGCGGCCGGATCGCTGCGGGCGACCAGGGGCGCGGACGCCTAGCCCGGGTCCCGGACTGGGCGTGCGCGGCGCCGCTGATGCGTTCAGCGGCTGCGTATCACCTCGATCATCGGCAGGGCGATGGTGACCGCGCCGGGAGCGCGCCCCGGGGCGGCGCCGTCGTGGATGACGTCGATGTAGTCGGCCCCCACGCGGGCGAGCCGTCCGGTGAACTCGCCTGCAGCGAATACCACGCGCACGCGTGCGCCGGCGCGCGCGAGCCGCCGCAGTACCGCCTGGATGGTGGGGCGGCGTCCGGCCGGCGCGGGTGCTGGGCCCGGCAGGGGTGTGGCCAGGGCGATTGCGTGCAACGGCACAAGTGACTGCATACCCTCGCTCTCGGTGAGCAGTACGAAGGCTTCCTCGGCGCGGCTGACGACGCCGTCCACGGACGTTCCGCCGCGGGTGCGCAGGTGCACGGTGCGGCCGACGGCGCCGTGTAGCCGGTCGGCCAGGCGCAGGCTGGCTACTTCCGCCTCGGCGAGCTCTGCGGCCTCGGCGGCGAGGTCGGCGCGGCGCTCTGCGTCAAAGCGGCTTTCCAGATCGGCCAGGAGGCTGTCCCAGTTCATGACCGCAGCTCACCACACCTGTGGTGCCACGCCAAGCGGGTGGAGGCGTTGGGGTGGGGGCCCGCTGCGCTTGCTGGGCGCGGCGCCCCGGATTTCAGTGTTGCCCTGCCGTCCGGGTCGTGCCGCGCACCGGCTGGAATCGGGCACACTTGGCCCATGCGTGCTTACCTTCCTGCCACTGCCTCCGACCTGTCCGCCGTCCGGATCAGCCCCCGTATAGCCCATGCGGTCACGCCCGCGCTGGCCGACGCGTTTCCCGAGGAGGATCAGGAGGGGCTGGAGGTCTCCGCGAGCCTGTGCGCCGCGGACTCCTCGGTGCTGCTGCTGGCCGCGCCTGGCGCGGAGGCGGAGGCGGATCGACGCGTAGTGATCGCCGCGGATGTTGAGGATGCGCAGGTGCGGGAGGTGCCGGTGGTGGGCGACGTGCTTCCGGGCACGGTTGAGGTGACCGCGCCGGTGGAGTGGGACCAGGTGGCTGCGCTGCTGGTGGACGAGGCGGAGGCGGAGGCCGATGTGCGCGCCGCGCGCACCGGGGATGAGGCTGCCTTTGAGCGTGCCGCAGATGCGGACCTGCTGTGGTATGACGTCTCCGAGCGTGCCGCGCTTGCGCAGGAGCTGGCCGCCACCCCGCGAAACCGGCACTAATCACACGCCGAGACCGGCACAAGTGACGTGCCGAGACCGGCACAAGTGACGTGCCGAGACCGGCACAAGTGACACGCCGAGACCGACACTGATCACACAGGGAGGGGTGAGCTGCCGGCGGCGGCTCAGTCAGGAGGCGATGACGCGCAGCCTGGAGCCCGCGGGCGAGCGGGTGACCTCGATGCGGTCTGCTACCTGCCGGCGCAGCTCCTCCACGTGGGAGACGATGCCGACGGTGCGTCCGCCGGCCTGTAGGCGGCCCAGCTCGGCAAGTACGTTTTGGAGGGTTTCGGGGTCCAGGGAGCCGAAGCCCTCGTCGATGAACAGTGTTTCCATGGTCACTCCGCCGGATTCGGCGGTGACTACGTCGGCCAGGGCGAGGGCGAGGGACAGGGATACGTAGAAGGTCTCCCCACCGGACAGCGTCTTGGGGCCGCGCACACCGGAGTCGGAGAAGCGGTCGATGATGCCGAGCCCCAGTCCGCGGTCGGTGCGGCTCCTGGAGCCGACCTCGTCGTCTACGTGGACGAGTTCATAGCGCCCCGCAGACATCTGGGACAGGCGCTGGTTGGCGAAGACGAGAACTTCCTTGAACCGCTCTAGCAGCACCCAGGTGGCCAGGGGGGTGGCGGAGTCGTTGTAGCCGGAAGCCACGGCGACGACCTCCCACAGGGCGGCGGAGTCCTTGACCACGGCGGTTAGGGCGGTGGCGGCGTCGCTGACGGCGTCGGCGGCCTCCTGCACGCGGGCCAGGTGGGAGCGGGCCTGCTCCCGCTTCTCCACCGCCGCCTGGTAGGCGGATTCGGCGGCATCCAGCCGTTGGCGCGCGCCGACGACGTCGGCTTCCTCCTCTCCGGTGAGGGAGGCGATCGCCTCATCCTGGGTCAGGCCGTGCCGGACGCGTTCGCGCCGTGCGGCCGCCTCGGCGACCTTCTGCTCCAGTTCCGTCAGCTTCTGGCCGGGCAGGTAGGCGGCGTTCGCGTCCGTGGCGGAGACGAAGCCGGCCTGGGTGACGGCATCTGCCAGTTCGGTACGGGCTTGCGTGGCCGTCCGGGTGGCCTCGGCGGCCTGAGCGAGTAGGGCTGCGAGCTGGCCGGTGGCCTCGGCGGCATCGCTCAGGGCGCGCATGTGGTCGGCGACGGAGTTGTAGGCGCCCTGCGCGGTGCGGCAGTGCTCCCGGTCCCGGGCGAGAGCCTCAAACTGGGAGTCCAGCCGGGCGCCTTCCTGCGCTAGCTCGGCCCGGCGCTGCGCGAGTTGTTCGCGCAGCTGCTCGGTTGTGCTGGTGAAGTCGGCGAGCTGGGACTCCAGTTCTGGCGCTGGTGCGGCGGCTTGCTGTGCGGAGTCGAGTTCACGCTGCGCGGCCTCCAGCGCCTGGGCGAGCTGTGCCGTGGGGGACTGCCCGGCGGCGGTGCGGGCCGTGGCCTGCTCGGCGACCAGTGCCTCGTGGGTCTTGACCTGTGCCGCCAGCTTGGCGTCGGCCTGGCGTTGCGCCGCCTCGGCGGCCTCGACGTCCGCGCGGGAGACGGTCCCCTGGTCGGGGACGGCGGGGGCGGGGTGCTCGGTTGAGCCGCACACCGGGCAGGGCTGCCCGTCAACGAGTTCGGTGACGATCGAGCCGGCGGTGGCGCTGATCCAGGCCTCGCGCTGCTGGGAGACGAGCGCGTTGGCGTCGCGCGCCGCGGCGGTGGCGGCCTCGACGGCGTCATGCGTGGCGGCGATCTGGCCGTCCAGTGCGTCGGCGCGTTGGGATGCCTCGAGGCGCTCGGCGCAGGCGGCCCGCTGCAGGCGCAGCTCGGGCACTCTTGCCTGGGCGGCGCGCGCTGCGGCCAGCGCCTCTTCCAACTCGGTCTGCAACTCGGGCCGCTGTGCCAGTTGGGCGGCGGCGTCTTCGGTGTCTGCCTGGTTGGCGGTGAGGCGCTGCTGGGCGGTCTCCGCCTCCTGGGCGCGGGCGGCCAGTCCGTCTTCCAGCTCGACGACGGCGCTGAGTGTTCCCGCTCGGGTGCGCAGGGCGTGGCTGCGGGTGGTGATGGTGCGGGCGGCCTGTGTGAGGGCGTCCAGGGCGGGGAGCGCCTCCGCGTAATCCGCGTCGGCCGGTGCGGGTGTGTCGGTGGCTGGGATCAGGGCGGTGAGCGCCTCCAGCGATGCGCGGGCGGGTTCGTATTCGGCGATGGTGAGTGGGGTTGTGGTGTTGTTCCCGGGGTCGGAGCCGGTGGTGGACGGGCGGTTCTCCTCCAAGGCCGTGATGGCTTGCGTGTGTGCGGTGCGGGCGGCGTCGGCGGAGTCCTGGGCGCGGGCCAGCACGGGGATGACGGAGGCGGCCTGCCGGGCCGCTTTCGCACGGGCGGCGTCGGCGGCGTCCTGGGCGGCGCTGGCGTCGAGCTGCTGCTGCTCGGCCACCAGGCGTGCGCGCCGGTCCAGGCGGTCCTGCAGTGCGATGGCGGCGTTGACGGCGTCGACCGCTTCCTGGCGCGCGGCGCCGGCCGCATCCAGGGCATGCTGCGCCGGTTCGGTCGGTGCCTGCGCGGCTTGGACGGCGGCGTGAGCTATGGATGTGATGGCCCCGGCATCTGGCACGCGGGCGGACACGAGGGCCTCCAGCTGTGCGGCGGGAGAGGGCGGCGGGGAGACTGGTTCGCCGCCGTCTTCCCCGGGGGAGTCGGCGCTTGCTGCAGGGGACTGCATGTCGGCGGCGGTGCCTAAGGGGCCGCCGGCGGGGGAGTCGGTGGCGGCGTCGCCTGCGTCGGTAGTCGCCGGGGGGTCGGATTCGGAAAGCAGGGGTGCCAGGATCTCGGCGCGGGCGCGCAGTACCTGGCGGGCAGACTCCGCCTGCTGCTCCAGGGCACGGCCGCGGATACGCAGCGCCTCCTGCATGTGATCGAAGACGCCCGTGCCGAATACGTCGCGCAGCAGCTGGCGGCGCTGCTTGGATTCGGCGCGCAGGAACTGGGCGAACTTCCCCTGCGGCAGGATGACGGTCTGGGTGAACTGGCCACGGTCCAGGCCCACGATCCGGAGGATCTCCTGGCCTGCCTCATCGATGCGCGTGATCGGCTCGCTTAGGGCTTTCCCGTCCGGGGCGGACAGCCGCCACAGCTTCACGGAGGCGTTCTGCTTGGTGGTGCCGCTGCCTCGCCGTTTGGGGCGCATGTACTCGGGTGTGCGCACAACCCGGTAGACGCCGGCGGAGGTGGAGAAGACGAGCTCGACCTCGCTGGGGGCGGTGGGGGCCACCAGGGTGGAGCGGATGCGCTGCTTGGAGGACCCGTCTGAGTCTGCGACCTCCCCGTAGAGGGCGAAGACGATGGCGTCGATGATGGTGGTCTTGCCCGATCCGGTGGGGCCGGTCAGCAGGAAGCGGCCGGAGTCGGCGAAGCGGTCGAAGTCGATGGTCTCGGTGCCGGAGAAGGGGCCCACCCCCGTGATGGTCAGGCGGTGTAGGCGCATCAGCGGTCCTCCTTGAGCTGGGTTTCGGCGCGGGCGGCGTCGTAGGCCGCGGCCATGATGGCGTGCTGGGCCGGTGTGGGGCGGTGACCGAGCATCTCGGTCAGGAAGCGGTCGGCCACGTCCACCGGGTCCGAGGCGCGGGTGACGGTGATGGTTTCGCGGTCGGGCTGCTCGGGGCGGGTTTGGGAGAAGGCCAGCAGGTTGGGGAACCGTTCCTTGAGCTGGGCCATGGTGCCCGGGGGCATGGGGCCGGTGAGTTCCACGCGCACCCAGTCGCGGGTGTAGATCGCGTTCGCGGGGGCGAGGAGCTGATCGAGTGTGCCGCGCAGCGTGGTGGCCCGGTAGGGGGTGGGGGTGGGGATCCGTTCCATGCGGGTCACGCCGGTGGGGCCCAGTTCCAGCAGCACGGAGGACTTGGTGACGTCGGCCTCGGGGAAGGAGAAGGGCAGTGGGCTGCCGGAGTAGACCAGGCGCGGGCGTGCGGGGGCGTGAGCGGCGAATGGGTGCGCATCGGCGGCAGGTGCGCTGGCCGTGGCGGTGTCGCCCCCGGCGGCGGGGGAGTGCAGCTCTTGGGGGCGGTGCAGGTGTCCGAGGGCCACGTAGTCGAGCCCGCCGGAGGCGTCGGCCAGGGGCGAGCCGCCGAGTGTGGTGAACACGCCCGCCGGCACGGAGTCCACCCCGCCGACGCGGATGTCCCGCTCGGAGTCGGGGCTCGCCTGCCCGCCGACGACGAAGGCGTGCGCCATGGCCAGCGCGGGCACCCTGACGGTGTCTGCGGCGCGTCGGGAGGCGAGGTCCCGGGAAACCAGCCGCAGTGCTGCGGAGACAACCGCCTCGTGGCTGCGCGGCAGCAGGGCGGGACCGCCGGCGGGTACGGGCGCGGCTGCATCGGGGGGACCGGGGAAGGCCGCCGGGTCGGCGGGGGAGGCGGCGTCGGCCTGCGCCTCCGGTTCGACGATCCCCTCCCCGAGGCGTGCGGCCAGCAGGGGTGGCAGGGACTCGCGGGCGGCGTCGGGATCCAGGTAGGGCAGGGCGTAGATGTACAGGCCGGGATGGCCGGCGGCGTCGGGGATGATGACGGGGCTGTCGACGTCGGCCACGCGCACGCGCAGGTCCAGACCCTCGCGCAGCAGGGTTGCGGCGAAGCCGAGCCGCTGGGCGGAGTCGTGGTTGCCGGGGGTGAGCACGACGCGGGTGCATTCGGCCAGGCGGCACAGGGTGTCGTCGAGCAGGCGTACGGCGGCGGTGGGCGGGATGGCGCGGTCGTAGACGTCCCCGGAGATGACGACGGCGTCGACACCCTCGGCCTTGACCACCTCGATCAGGTGCTCGGCGAAGACAGCCTGGGCGTCATCGAGCACCCGGCCGTGGAAGGTGCGCCCGAGGTGCCAGTCGGAAGTATGGAGGATCCGCATGCCCGCAGCCTCTCACAAGCCTCCGACACGAATTCCAGGGTCTTAGCGGGTGGCGTCCAGGGGGATGCTGCCCAGCGGCCAGCGTGCTGGATGCGTAGCGGTCAATCGACGGCACGAACCTGGACTAGGGAGTCGACTTGGGGGACGATGTCGATCTCCCAGCTGGAGTGGTCGGTGGCCGCGTCAACGGTATCGAGGTAATCGACGACCTGCTGGCGTGCCCGGTCGAGGTGGGCTACCTGGGTGTGGTGGTCGTCGTCGAGCTCAAGCTCCCAGCCACCCGACCAGCGGGTCGCAGTGACCGTAACACTTCGGTTCATGCCTCGACCTTATACTGGCGGCTGTGGGGCAAGGCATGGATCAGATCGCGGCTTCGCCTTTTCATCCACTGCCCGCGGACAAGTGGCAGTGGCGTCCGTCCCCGGTGCCCGGACAGATCGTGTATGTGACGACTCGCGATGCCGACGGCGAGGTGAACCTGGCGCCGAAGAGCTGGGTGTCAATGGCCGCCTTCCGCGGGCCGATCATCGGGTTCGGATGTTCCGAGCAGCATCAGACCTGCGCCAATGCGACCGCTACCGAACGCTTCACTCTGAACTTCCCTACCGCCCGGCAGGCCGAGCGGGCCCCAGAGGTCGCGGATGCACCCAGGGAAAGCAGGCTGGCCGTGGCGGGCCTGACGCTGGAAGAGTCACGCGTGGGCGGGGTGCCGCATCTGCTGGAGTGCCCGGCGTACGCGGACTGCAGCCTGACTCGAACAGTGCGGTTTGATGGTGGAGAAGTCTTCCTATTCGGAAGGATCGACCTGCTTGCGATGCACGAGGAGCTTTTACGGCTCCCCACAAAGGATGCCTACGCACGACTCGCTCCGGCCTTCTTCTGTGAACCCGGCGTTGTCGGAGAGCTGCGGGTGGGGGTAAGGAAGAATGTCCGAGCTTGGTATTAACGTGCCCGCAGCCTCTCACAGACCTCCGAGACGAATTCGAGGTGCTTAACGGGCGGCGTGCAGCGGGCGTATGGATGTGGTTCGCGAGTGCGCGGTGCGCACCGCCGGCGGCGGCTCAGGAAGGCGCGTCTTCGAGAAGGCTCTTCCACCAAGCCGCGAACGTGGGGCACCGCCGCAGAAGCTCTTCCGCGCCCGCCCGCTCGGCGAGCTCCCGGCCATCTTGCACTTTGCGGTATTTGCGACAGACTCGGTGGATGCGCTTGGACGGACTCGTATCCGGCCCGTTGTTGACCTCCTCCGGGCCGCCACTCGCCTCGACGGCTTTGACGAGCTGTTTCAGTGCCTTTGTTGAGAAGGCCCCTGTTGAATGACCTGCGGAGATGGAGGCGAGCGCCAGAGCCTCGATCTCATGCTTAACGACGAGTGGGCGGAACCTGGGGTCCTCGAAATGGTCTCGGAGGGCCTGCTCCAAGGACTGCCGGTACGACTCCCCTTTGCCGTTGGCAATATAGCCGGGCGCGTTGCGTGGGTAGCCGTAGAAGTCTATCAGCAGGCCGACTCTGCTCAGATGAGTGTTCTTAAGTAACCTGCGCAGGTGGTCATCATATTTTCGCCAGTTGCCGCCGCCTCGATTTGCACCATGTGACGTGTCGGAGGTGATTACCGTAATAGGTTGTATATAGATCGAGTGAGTCAGTGCCACGGGTGCGAAGACGCTCTCCAAGACGCCTTGCTCGGTTTGTCCTTCAACGAGCACCATGACATGTCTGAGAGCTGTCATTGGACAACCTCGATCGTCTGCTCGTGGAAGGACGGATGGCCCGTGAGCAGGTTCATCTCCCACAGGGCTCCTACCGAGTACTCCTCGAGGAAACCCGCTAGGATCTCGGGGTTGGGGCGTGTGGCGACCGTGGCGCCGTCGACTCGGTTCAGTACCAGAACTTCGCCGATCTCGAAGTGCGACAGCAAGGGCACGGACTGGGTGGCGACCAGGACGCGATGCCCGGTCCTGCCTGCTGCGTGGATCATCTCCGCGAGCAGCGTAATCGCCGCTGGGTGCAGGCCGAGCTCGGGCTCGTCCAGAACTACAGTCGAGGGAAGGTCCGGACCCAGAAGCAGAGTTGCCAGGCACACGAAACGCAGGGTGCCGTCGCTCATCTCGCGGGAGGAGAAGACGCGGTCGAGTCCGCGCTGTCGCCAGCGTAGTCGGAGTCGCTCGTTCTGGTTCGGCTCCAGCACGAAATCCTCGAAGAATGGCGCCGCGGAGCGTACGGTGGACACGATCTGCTCATAGCGGCGAGGGTGCTCTTGTCGGGTCTTGAGCAGGAACGGGCCTATGTTTGAGGCATCGGAGTGAAGCGCAAGATCATCTGCGGTGTTGCTGTACTGCCGCACAGGGGCGTTGGGGGAGACGTCGTCGAAATGGAATACGCGACATCCGGAGACGATCGGCGCGACGTAATAGGCAATAGTACGTTTGCCCTGCCCCTCGTGAGGAACGGTCTTGCCCTTTCCGTGCAGGTCGCTTCGGGATATCCTCTCCTCGAAGGGACGCTCGTGCCATGGCTGTTGGAACAGGAGATCCTCTGTGACGCGGGGAGCGTCGTCGTCGTCAAGCGCGAGGGCTACGCGGTAGCCGTTGACGGGACGCCCCGGGGCGGCTGCGCCGAAGATCGAGATGCGTGCGGTACCGTCCTCATCTCGAAGGGACGGCGCGATCCCGCCCCGATCCGTGAGGTAGTTCTGGAATGTGTCGTCCCAGACGCGCGAGACAAGCTCAAGGGCGCTGACCAGGTTGGACTTACCAGACCCGTTGGCGCCGATAAGGACGGTGACATCACTCGTCAACTCCAGGTCGAGGTCACAAATCGAGCGGTACCCCTGGATGACGATTCTTCCGAGCGACTCCTGGGCGGCCATGGCACCAGGCTACCGTGTCACTGCCCTCCGGCGGTGTGCCCAAGTCAGGTGATCGCCTTTGAGTCCTGAGATCTTCCGGGGCCCGGTGTTGCCGCCGAACTGCGGGCGGGGGCGGGGAAGAATGTCTGAGATCGGCATAAACGTCCCCGGTCGGCCGGAGGGGCTCTCGGAGAGCCGCGTCATTCCAACGATCGCGAAGTCGCGGTTCGACGCGGTGAACGCGTTTATGCCGAACTCGGACAGTTTGGCGCGCTACTTCCGCCCGAATAGCCCCCGCAGGAAGCCCGATGGCGCGGCGGACGAGGCGGGCTCGTCGTCGTGGCCCTGGCAGCGCTGCGACTTGGGCACGCCCGCCAGCGCCTGTTCGATGTGCTGCCCGCAGCCCGCCCAGGTGGGCTTGCCGCACTTCTTGCACGTCACCTTGCGACACATGATGCTCTCCTTGTTTTGGTTTCGGTTGATCGGGTTGAAAGAAAAGTGGCGGTGCCCGGCGTGCCCTGGGCGCCTAGACCAGGGACAGGAAGATCTTCTCCAGCTCGTCCACGGTCAGCGTCTCCGGCGCGACCACCTCGTCCGCCGCGGCTCCGGCCCCGCCGTCGTCGCCGGCGGATGCCGCCTGCTCGGCGTCGACGCAGTTGCGCATCGCGCTGGCGACAATGACGAACCCGGCCCGGTTCAGCGCATGCGTGACCGCTGACAGCTGCGTGATCGTCTCCTTGCAGGAGGCCCCGCGCTCGGCGGCGTCGATGACGGCGTCCAGCTGGCCGCGCGCCCGCTTGAGCCGGTTGACGATCCGCCGCTTCGTCTCCGGATCGCACTCGAGGCCCGGGGCGGCCGGCGCCGTCGTCGCGGCGGCACCTCGAGTTGCAGCATCTTGAGTCTTGGCCACGGCGATCACGCTCCCACCAGGAAGGAGTCGGCGTCGTCACCCAGCCAGGCGCGCAGGGTGATCATGCCGCCGGTGAGAACCGAGGACTTCAGCCCATTGCCCACCAGGATCCGGTGGGCGATGTTCGCCCGCACCCCCACCTGGCAGATCACGCCGATGGGACGGTCGGCCGCCGCCTGCCGCACCTCGTCGATGCGGCCGCGCAGCTCGGTGTGCGGGATATTGAGCGCCCCCGGCACCATGCCCCGGGCGACCTCGGCCCCCGTGCGCACGTCCAGCAGCAGGTGGGTGCGCCGGACCTGCTCCAGGTCGCGCACGTCCCATACCTCCACGCTTCCATCCAGCACGTTCGAGCCCAGCATTCCCGCCAGGTTCACCGGGTCCTTCGCCTGACCGAAGGGCGGGGCGTAGGCCAGATCCAGGTCGATCAGGTCGGCGACGCCCAGGCCGGCGCGGATGGCCGTGGCCAGCACGTCGATGCGCTTGTCGACGCCGTCGCGCCCCACGCACTGGGCGCCCAGGATGCGCCCGTCTGGGGTGAAGTTGACCGAAAGGTGCAGCTGGGTGGCCCCCGGGAAATAGCCGGCGTGCTGGTTGGGGTGCAGGTGAATGGTCGTGTACTCGATGCCCGCCGCATCCAGCGCGGCGCGGTTGGCGCCGGTCATCGCCGCCGTCATCTTCCCGACGCGCACAATGGCGGTGCCCAGCGGCGCGGGAATCGGCCGGGCGTGCGCAGGATCCATGATGAAGTCGGCCACCAGCCGCCCCGCGCGGTTCGCCGGGCCCGCCAGGGGGACGGGGCGGCGGGCGCCGGTCACCGGATCGGTGGACACGGTGGCGTCGCCGACGGCGTACACGTGCGGCAGATTCGTGCGGCCGTGCTCGTCGACGACGATCGCCCCGCGCTCCAGCTCCAGGCCGGAGGCGGCGAAGGCGGCGGTGTCCGGGCGCACCCCCGTGGCCAGGACGACCAGGTCGGCCTGCACTCGCGTGCCGTCAGTGAGAAGGACCTCGTCGGCGTCGGCGCCGTGGATGATGGACTGCGCGGCCGTTCCAGTGCGAACGTCAATGCCCAGCCGGCGCAGCTCCTGGGTGATCGGGTAGGTGTGCTCCCGTTCCAGCGGCGGCAGCACATGCTCGGCGAACTCGACGACGGTGGTGGCGATGCCACGCTTGGCCAGGACCTCGGCGGCCTCAATGCCGATGAATCCCGCTCCCAGAACGACGGCGGAGCCGGCTTCCGCGTCCGCCCACTCGCGCAGGCGGACGGCGTCCTCGACGGTGCGCAGGGTGGAAACGCGCGGAGAGTCCAGGCCGTCGATGGGCGGGCGCGCGGCCTTAGCGCCGGGGGCCAGCACCAGGGCGTCGTAGCCGAGGCGCTGGACGCCGTCGGCGGTGCTCACGATCACCTCCCGGGCGGCGGGGTCGACGCCGGTAACGTCGTGGCCTGTGCGCACATCCAGGTTGAGCCAGGCGCGCAGGCGTTCGGGGGTCTGCACCAGCAGGTCATCCTGGTCCTCGATCTCCCCGCCCACGTAGTAGGGCAGGCCGCAGTTGGCGAAGGACACGTGCTGCCCGCGGTCCAGGACGATGATCTCGGCGTCATCGCTCAGGCGGCGCGCGCGGGCGGCGCAGCTCATCCCGCCGGCGACGCCGCCGACGACGACCAGCCGCAGGGGACGCTCGGAGCCGGCGGGGGTGGGGCAGGGGGTGCCGCCGTCCTCAGGCGCAGAGACGGAATCCCGTGGGCTCATCGTCATACCTTTCGCGTGGTGGTGCCTCTGCGGCGCCGTCATTCTCCCGGCGCCATCGGGGCGCACGCCGGACAATACCCCAGGGAGTATTAAAGCGGCCAGTCCGGCCCGCGCCCTGCTAACGGGGTCGAATTCGTGTCGGTGGTGCCTGACAGCATGGGTGACGTGAGCAAGAAGAAGCCTGAGCAGACTCTCGGCCGATCGGCCGCTGCCAGTCCCGATTCCTTCGGAACGGCGTCGGTGTCGGCATCGGTGTCAGGGGTGCGCTCACTCGCGGCTCGACCTGGCGATCGTTCGAGTCTTATGGATCGCATATGGTTGAGCGCACGGGTTGTGGCGGATATCTCGCTCATGCGCACCACTCATCCATCGAAGGAGCAAAAATCATGACTGAACTCACATTGGACGCCCTGCGGGACAAGCTCGCGGACCCGGAGTGGGCGGCGGTCCGTGTAGAGGCCACCTACCAGCCCAGCGGCGGTCCGGGCGCGCGTGTGTATCCGCCGACCTTCCCCACCAATGGGGAGAAGTCTCCCTATCTGCTGGAGGATCGGCGCTGCGATGGTGAGGTTCGTAAGGCAACGGTGCTCGACCAGGTGCCGGCCCAGAACAACCGCTGCGAGGAAGCTGAGGCGAGGGCCTGGCGTCAGGGCATGGTGCGCATGCCCATGTTGCGGATGACGCATGAAAACGCGGCGAGCTTCGAACTCATTGGCCTCGAGGCGCCGCACCGCGCCTTCGATGCCTACTGGCGTGACTGCGAGCTTGGCGGCGTCAAGTTCGACCGGACCGAGATCGGCAAGGCGATTCTGGCAGCGTCTTTGGAGGATGCGACGGCGCTGCTGACCTACGACCCCGCCACCCTCGTCTACGGAGGCTGGAACTCCCACCGCAAGGGGCGGCAGGCGAAGTTCCCGCGCCTGTACGCCAGCGAGATGATCGGTTGGGACCCGGTTGAGGGTGAGCGCAAGGCCGGGCGCATGGACCCGGCGAACCTGACCGGATCGCGCAAGGGCGAAGGCGATGGGTGGACGTACTCGTCCTCGGAAGGGAAGAAGGGGACGAAGCTCAGCGAGATCGGGCACGGCAATATCGCCCCGGGTGACGCCCACGGCGGCGTCACCATTAGTGAGGCGACTCGCACCGCCGTCCTCAGCCTCACCGCCACCCGGCGACTGGGCTTCGGCTCCATGGATCCCGCGGCCGTCGAGGCCGCCCGAGCCCTGCTCGTCGCATTTGGCCTCCTAGGTGACCGGCTCGCCTTTGGCGACGCCGGCCTGTGGCTGCGCAGCGGCTGCGACCTGGTCATGCAGACCGAGCAGCTGGAGTGGATCGGTCGTGGCGGCGTGGCGGAGTCCTTCACGCTGTCCCCGAGCGCGGCAGCCCAGTTGTACGAGGACGCCCTGCAGGCGGCCCTGGACGCCGGGGTGCCGCTGCACCTGGAGACTGTGGATCTGGAACCCAACGAAGCCCTGCGCAAGGCAATCGACTTCAGCCTGACCAAGGCCGAGTCCACGGGGGAGTGACATGACCCTCCGCTTGGACATCACGCTCCTGAGCGAGCGCTACGACGCCGGGGGAGGGGAGGACCCGCTTGCCGTGGAGTGGCCTCCCCACCCGGCCCGGGTCTTCGCCGCCCTGCGCGCCGTCGCCGGTGAGGATGAACTAGGACCGCTGGACAAGTTGGAGCGCCTGGCGCCGCCGCTGATACATGCGTCCCCCACCGCCGCGGTGGGTGCGCGGCATTCTCGGGGGTACGTCGTAACAAACGTACGCGCCAGCAAGGGCGGACATCAGACCCACCCCGCACGCACCAGCGGCTTCCGGCAGCGCATCAGCACCCTGCCTGAGGACGCCCGCGTCCAATTCGACTGGCCGGATGGGGACGCACTTTCCGATGGCACGGTGGCCGACCTCGACCGCCTCGCCCGGCGCGTGCCGTACCTCGGCCGCTCGACGTCGTCGGCAACGCTCGCCTTCAGCCGGGTGGGGGAGCCGACGCCGCTTCCAGGCCTGACCACCTACGAACCGACGGTGGGGCGCAGTTCCCTGAGTATCCGCGTGCCCTACCCCGGCTACCTCGACGAACTCAATGCGCTTTACCGGGATGACCAGCCCGCATGGCAGGCCGCCGGCCCGCGTGCGCGCCGTTTCTACCGTGAAGTCGGGGCGGCGGAGACCAGTGACGAGAGCAGCGAGGAGATCTCTGCGGTGGACGACTTCGATTCCCCGTACCCGGACCTGGTCATTCTCAGATTCGAGGAGCTGCGTCCCTCCGGCCATCTGGTTTCCATTTTCACCGAGGCCCTGCGCCGCAAGGTCATGGGGCAGACGGAGAACCCGCTGCCTCCCGCACTGCACGGCCACGGTACCCCCGGACTGCCGCATGTGGCCTACCTGGGGCTGCCCTTCGTGGGCAACGAGCACGCAGACGGACAGCTGATGGCTCTGGCCGTCAGCATTCCGGGGTTGGAGCATGACGAACGCCTGCGCATTCTGCGCGGCATCCTCGGGGAGGATCCGGAACGGGATGTCGTGCTGCGTGTCAACGGATTCAGACAGAGTTTTCGGCTCCGGTATGCGCCTGACGAGACACGGCCCTTCACTTCCACCGTCGAGCGCTGGACGCTCCCCGCGCGGACGTGGGCCACGGCCACGCCCCTGGTGCTGGACCGCTACCCGAAGGACCGCGACCTCGCCGCGGCGGTGGCCGAGTCCTTCGTCAACGCCGGCCTGCCGGAGCCGCGTGAGGTCGAAGTGAGCAAGGAGCCCATGGTGTACGGGGCGGTGCGGCTGAGACCGCAGGAGTTGCCCAAGCGGTGTCAGGGACGCCTGTACACGCATGCGCGTGTCACCTTCGATCGCCCCGTCAGGGGGCCGATTCTGGCCGGTGCGGGACGCTACTTCGGTGTCGGGCTGTTCGCTCCCGAATATGAGGAGGAGCAGCAATGAATGTCACCGATTTCGAGAAGTTCATGCGGGAGGTGCATGGACATGACCCCTTCCCCTGGCAGTCGGCGGTGGTCGAGCAGACGGTGGAACGGGGCACTTGGCCGGCGCTTGTCGACGTGCCGACCGGCATGGGCAAGACCTCCATGCTGGACGTGGCCGTATTCCTCCTGGCACTAAGCGCCGGAGGCGAGGCGCCCGCAGGCCTGGGGCGGCGTCGCATCTTCCTGGTGGTGGACCGCCGGATCGTGGTTGACCAGGCCGAGGCGCACGGGCGACACATCGCTGACGCTCTGGAGGAGGCCGTTGAGGGCGAGGTCCGCTTCGAGGTGGCTCAGAGACTACGTGGCTTGGCGGGAGACGAGGACCACGCACTGCGGGTGGTGAAGATGCGCGGCGGAGCGACCTGGGATGCCGCCTGGCTGCCGCGTCCCGACCTGCCCGCCATAATCACCGGCACCGTGGACCAGGTGGGCAGCCGCCTGTTCTTCCGCGGATACGGGGTCAGCAAAGGACGACGGCCCATCGACGCCGCGCTCGTGGGCACCGACTCGGTCGTCATGATCGACGAGGCCCACCTGGCACAGGCCTTCACCACCTCGCTGGCGTCCGCCCGTCAGGCCGATCGGACCTGCCAGCTGGGGCTGCCGGAGGGCTCGGTAATTCACCTGAGTGCTACGAGTGCGGAGAGGCCCGGGAAGGACCCTGGTGCCTGGGAGGCGTCATTCGATGAGGACGCGCATCTACGGAATAGGACTGCCGCGCAGAGGCTGACCGCGCATAAGCGCCTGACGTTCATCAAGTCCGCCGAGAAGAAGATCGTCAAGGACATGGCTGCCCGTGTCGGTGAGCTGGTCGGCGAGCCCGGTTCCCGGGTGTTGGCGGTGTGCAATACGGTCGCCCGCGCCCGGGAAGTGTATGAGGCGCTCACCACCGGGAGGACCAAGCTCGGCGAAGTCGAGGTGCTGCTGCTCATGGGGCGCTCGCGCCCACTGGACCGTGAGGGGATCGCCGAGCGGGTCACTGAGCTGTTCGGCGCCGGCCGGGAACCAGGCGACCACAAGGCGGTGCTAGTGGCCACCCAGACCATTGAGGTCGGCATCGACCTCGACGCCACGGATATGGTCACCGAGACCGCGTCCTGGGACGCCCTGGTGCAGCGCTTCGGCCGGGTCAACCGGCGAGGAGACCACGACTCGGCCTCCATCACAGTGGTGGAGGACCGCGCCAAGAAGCCCCCCGTATATGGGCCGGCGAAGGTGGCTACGGCCGAGTTTCTGCGAAAGATCGCGCAGAACGGGCTTGACGTTTCTCCGCTGGCGCTGCGCCATCTGCAGGAGGACGTGTCGAGAGACCTGATCTCGCCGCGGCCCCTGCTGCCGTTGTTACTGCCCGCTCATCTGGACGCCTGGGCGAGGACAAATCCCGCTCCGGTGAACGATCCGCCGTTGGACCCGTACCTGCACGGCATCAACAAGGCCGCCGCCCGGATCACCATCGCCTGGCGCGACGGCCTGGAGATCAGGAGTGGCGGTGAGAATGCCGAGGGCGACCCTGAGTTGCTGCCCCCAGATCATGCGGGAGCCGTGGTGGAGTCGGTGCCGGTGCGCAGCGAGGAATGTATAGAGGTCTCGCTCATGGCGGCACGTGCCTGGCTGCAACAGGGCCAGTCGGAGACCATGGCCGACGTCGACGACTACGACGCCTTCGATGACATCCCCTTCAAGGCCGATGACGGTAATGCCAATCTGCAGGCGTTGCGCCGCGGCTCTGACGATCAGTGGCGGTGGATCACCGCTCGTGAATTGCGGCCGGGAGACACGATCGTCGTTCCGTGCGAGTACGGCGGCCTGGACCGCTTCGGTTGGAACCCCTCCAGCAAAGAGCCCGTTAAGGACATCTCCGAGCTGGCCTCTCTGCGACGCGGGCAGCCCATTCTGCGCCTGGACTCCGACCCGGGGAACCGACTGGGCCTGCCGCCTCTTGAGGGGCTGCGGGAGCTGGTGGCCGACTGGCGGAATGCGGAGGAGCCGGAGGACCGTGACGCATGTCAGGGCGCCCTCGTGGAGGCGGCACGCCAGTGGCTGGGCTCGTCCGGCGCCCCCGAGTATCCCTGGACGCCGGAGGATATCGAGTGCTTGCGGAACGCATTTGAGCACAGCGGTGCCCTCATCTCAACCGGTGTGGAGCGGCGCCGTCGGAACAGGAGACGTGGGCTTTCCGCCGCTGGTTCGAGGGAACTGATTCCGGTACTGCGGGGCGCTGCTCCCGCAGACGACTGGCGGACCGTCGGTACGAGCGGAGAGCACGCGGGCGGCAATGCCGCGTCATCAGTGCCGTGGCGCGCCGTCAGCGAGGAGGACCAGGCGGGCACTTCCACCCTCAACAGGCGCGTGACCCTGGCGGAGCACCTGGCGGCGGTGGGCGAGCGCGCCCAGCAGATCGCAACTAACCTGGGGCTGCCGGAGGAGCTGCGGCGCGTCGTCGTCGACGCTGCCCGCTGGCACGACCTGGGCAAAGTGGACATGCGTTTCCAAGCCATGCTGTTCGACGGCAGCCGGATCGCCGCCGAACTCGCCAGGGAGCCGCTGGCGAAGTCAGGCATGCCGCCCGGGGAACGCGCCCGACGTCGGCGTGCACAACGGCTCAGCGGCCTGCCCAGCGGCGCCAGGCATGAGGCGTGGTCGGAGGCGATCGTCACCGCCCACCTGGAGGGGCTCGTCGAGCCCTACCCGGGTGACGTCGAGCTGCTCCGGCACCTAGTGGCCAGCCACCACGGCCATGCCCGTCCCTTCCTGCCACCCGTTGACGACCGGGGAGACGGTGCGCTTCGGGCGGCGATTGGTGAGGTCGCCGTCGAGGTTCCGCTGCCGGTCGAGTTGCATCTGGCAGACGCGGATCGATTCGCCAGGCTCAATCACCGTTACGGCCGGTGGGGCCTGGCGCTGCTTGAGACAGTGGTGCGCAGCGCCGACATGACCATTTCATCGGAGGGATCATGAGCCAAGTCAAGTTTCCTGCACTGGTAGGCGAATCACCGCTGGCCATTCTTGCCGCCATCGGTACGCTCCGGTTGATCCATGACTTCGTCGATGAAGGCGCTCGGCTTTCCTGGGATCCTGCGGATCGGGAACCGGTACTGCATTCGAAGCTGTCATCGGTCGACGCCGTCGCCGAGGAACTGGCGGAGATCGTCACCGAGATGCCCGAGGATGTGGTTGTGCCCGGAGGGCCAGCGGGGTTTCCGCTGGAAAGGATAGGCACAAAAGGGTCAGATCCAATGCGGCCGTTGCCCGGAGGTATGGCGGATTTATTTGCGACTCTAACCGCAGGATTATGCGAATCAGAGGTTGACACGGTTGCGATTTGGATGGGGAGTCTCGTAACTGATCTCGTGTTTAGGAAGCCAGCAAAGAAAGGTGAGCAGCCGGTCGGCATGGTAAGCCAGTTCATTGCGGGCGCTGGACAGCAAACCATAGCAACGATGCTTGAAAAGTCGCATGAAAGTGTGTGTTCCCACCCGGAGTATCTGTATCAAGCCCTTGCTGGCTGGCGCAGGGGCGAGGGTGTGACCGGCGAGTACCTGGATCATCGTGCGATCTGGAGTGCAACGGATGATCCTCGAGGTCAGAACGGGAAAATGCGCGGTGTTCCAGGTGCGACGTGGCTTGCGCTCATGTCCTACCCGCTGTGGACCACCACGGCGGCCGGAAAGCAGGTCCGCACCAGCGGTTGGCATCAGGAGAAGGCAAGGCGCGGCTCTGTGGCGGAGCTGAGGCTTCCGCTCTGGCAGGAACCGCTTGGTCCGGCGGCTATAAAGGCGCTTGTTGAGCATCCGGTTCTCGAAGGCAAAGGGGAGACGAAGACACCGGAGGCCGCTGCTCTCCGCCTGCTCGGGATCTTCCATGTCTGTTGCGCGCACCGCCGCCAGGCAGACGGCGGCAAATCAGCGGGCGTATTGGTGCCTGTGTCATGAGCGTCGACATCATTAGGCCGGATCTCCCGGGACTGCCGGAGACGGTGCCCGCACGCATGCTGAATGAGTTCGTGTACTGCCCACGGCTGTTCCACCTGGAGTGGGTGCAGCAGCAATTCGCCACCAGCGACGACGTCGAGGAGGGTCTGTACCTGCACCGGGTTGTTGACCGGGAGGCGGGGGACCTGCCGGACAAGTCCGAGGCGTGGAACGGGCGGGTCGCCAGATCCGTGTCGCTGTCCTCACCGAGGCTCGGGCTGGCTACCAGGCTGGATCTCGTGGAGGACGGCGGGGACGGGACCGTCGTCCCGGTCGACTACAAGAAGGGACACCCCAACAAGGATGGTGGTGCTTGGCCCAGTGATCGCGTGCAGTCCCTGGTGCAGGCGCTGCTGCTGCGCGAGGAGGGTTGCGCCGTCGAGCGGGCCGAGATCTGGTACGCCGAGACCCGGCAGCGCGTCCACATCACCGTGGACGATGCGGCGCTGCAGGAGATCACCGACACCGTGACACGTGCGTGGCGGGTGGCGTCCGAGCCGTCGGCGCCCCCGCCGTTGCGTGACAGCCCGAAGTGTGCCCGCTGCTCGCTGGTGGGCATCTGTCTGCCCGATGAGCTGGACGCACTGCAGACGCCTCCGAAGCAGCGCAGACCGCTGAAGCGGTTGATGGCGCCGATTCTGGAGGGACGCCCGGTCTACGTGACGCTGCAAGGTGCGGTGGTCGGCGTGCGAAGCGACCGGCTGGAGGTGCGCTTGTCGGGCGAGTTGAAGTCCAGCTATCGCCTGATAGACGTAAGCCAGGTGTGCGTCTTTGGGAACGTGACGGTGTCCGCCCAGGCTGCCAGGACCCTGCTTTCGCGAGACATCCCGGTGCTGTGGTTCAGCTACGGGGGCTGGTTCTCCGGCATTGCCGAAGGACTGCCGGGTAAGAACGTGGACCTGCGGATCGCGCAGTTCCGAGCGCCCGAGCAGCAACAGCTTGAGATCGCGCGCCGGATGATCTCCGGAAAGATCCGCAACAGCCGCACGATGCTGCGCCGAAACGTGCGTGGCGAGATGCCCCGAGTTGGCGAGCAGCTCAAGCAGCTAGCCATCCAGGCGATGCAGGCCGAGTCTTCGCAGCAACTGCTCGGGATCGAGGGGACGGCTGCACGCCTGTACTTCGGGAGCTTCCCGACCATGGTCGGGAAGAACTCACGTGTGGACGTCTCGGACTTCCAGGAGAACGGGCGCACGCGGCGGCCGCCGAAGGATCCGCTCAACGCACTGCTGTCCTTCTGCTACACGCTGTTGGTTAAGGACCTGACTGTCACGCTCATGGGGATCGGCTTCGACCCCTACTACGGGATGTTCCATAAGCCCCGGTTCGGGCGTCCTGCGCTCGCGTTGGACCTGGCGGAGGAGTTTCGGTCCCTGGTAGCAGAGAGCGTGGTGCTGCAGGTGCTAAACAACGGTGAAGTCGGTCCGCATGACTTTCAGAGTCGGGCCGGTGGATGCATGCTGGAGGCGAGTGGCCGCAAGGCCGTGCTCAGGGCCTATGAGCGGAGGCTGGAGCAGGAGATTACGCACCCGCAGTTCGGCTACAAGGCCAGCTATCGTCGCGTCATGGACATCCAGGCACGGGTGCTCGGTGCGGTCATGTTGGGGGAGCTGGATGACTACACGGCGATGGTGACTAGATGAGGACGAACCGACGCCGATATCTCATCGCGTACGACATCCGCAAGCCCGGGCGGCTGCGCCGGATCTGCAAGCTTATGGAGGCCAACGGCGAACGGCTCCAGTACTCTGTGTTCATCTGCGACCTGAACCGGACCGAGCTGGTCCACTTAAGGGCTGACAGTGAGGAGATCATGAACCTAGACGAGGACTCGGTGGTGATCGTCGACCTCGGCGAACTGGGGGAGGACCGCTTCACGTTCGTCGGTAGGCGCGCGGGTCTGCCCACTCAGGGGGCCCAGATTGTTTAGCGAGCGCTCCGGTGCTGCCCCGATCCCCGGGGAGTGCTCGAAAGGGCGGTATGACAGGGTTTTCTGGTTGTCGGCGGACCAGCGGACACGATTCACTTGCCCGTTTCTGCGGCAGCGCTCGCGAGACCGCGTGAATCCTTGACCAGCCGCGGCAAAATCCGCGAGCTGTCTTCCCGGCCTTCATGGCCGGGCTCCATTGAGGCACCTACACAGCGGTGTGGGATGAGCAGCGCGCCAGGTCTTCCCGGCCTTCATGGCCGGGCTCCATTGAGGCTCATCGATGCGGGCGGGCGTGTATAGGGGCTCGTCGTCTTCCCGGCCTTCATGGCCGGGCTCCATTGAGGCATGCGTTGTCTACCCATTCGTCGGCTGCCTTGATTGGTCTTCCCGGCCTTCATGGCCGGGCTCCATTGAGGCACGGACGTGACCGGCCGCCGCTGGGAGATTGTCGCGAGTCTTCCCGGCCTTCATGGCCGGGCTCCATTGAGGCCGCAAAACCGCCTGACGATCATCAGAAGCCGCCATTGTCTTCCCGGCCTTCATGGCCGGGCTCCATTGAGGCCATCCAGCTGATCTCTGGGGTTTCGGTCTTGGGTTCGTCTTCCCGGCCTTCATGGCCGGGCTCCATTGAGGC
>NZ_PIZD01000030.1:0-5708 GCF_010365615.1 Actinomyces sp. 565 | reverse complement strand
GCCCGCGCCGCGGCGGCGGGCCCCGCCCCGGCACTGCCCGAGGACGCCGGCGCCGAGGCCGGCCTGCGCGCCGAGCTGGCCGAGGCCGTCGACTCCCTCGCGCCGGAGCTGGTGGCGCTGTCGCGGGACCTGTACGCCCACCCGGAGGTCGGCTACGCCGAGCACCACGCGGTCGCTGCCGTCGCTGAACTGCTGCGCGCCCACGGCATTACCCCGAGTGTGGGCGTGTTCGGCATGGATACGGCCCTGCGGGCGGAAATCGGCACCGTCGCCGCGACCGATGCCGCAGAGCACGGGGAGTCGCGAGACGCCGATGAGGCGCAGCCGCCCGCCACCGCCGGCTCCCACGTCCCGACCATGGCGATCCTGGCGGAGTACGACGCCCTGCCCGGCGTCGGCCACGGCTGCGGACACAACGTCATGTGCGCCAACTCGGTGGGCGCCTTCCTCGCGCTGGCCGAGCTTGAACGCCGCCGCCCTGGAGCCCTGCCCGGCCGCGTCATCCTGCAGACCACGCCGGCCGAGGAGTCCGACACCGCCAAGGAGATCCTCGCCCAGCGCGGCATGCTCGACGGCGTCGACGCCGCCATCCAGACCCACGCCTACGCCCACGACCTGGCCGACCAGACCTGGCTGGGGGTGCGCCGCATGAGCGCCGTGTACACCGGTATCCCCTCCCACGCCTCCTCCCAGCCGTTCATGGGGCGCAACGCCCTGGACGCGGCTACTCTGGTGCTTACCGGCCTGGGCCTGCTGCGCCAGCAGATCCTGCCCATGGACCGGGTGCACGCCGTCGTCGACGACGGCGGGCAGGTCGCCAACGTCATCCCCGAGCGCGCCGAGCTCAACCTCATGGTCCGCTCCAAGTATCCCGAGACGCTCAAGGACCTGGTGGGGCGCGTGGAGGACCTGCTGCGCGGGGCGGCGCTGATGACCGGCACGGGGGTGGAGATCATTACCGACGCCAACACCAATGAGATGCCGGTGCGGTCCAACGCCCCGCTGCTTCAGGCCTGGGTGCGTTCCCAGCGGGAGCGCGGCCGCGACCCGCTGCCCGCCGGGGTGGTGACGGAGACGGTTGCGGCGGGCACCGACTTCGGGAACGTGTCGCTGCGCGTGCCCGGCATTCACCCGCTCATCAAGGTCACCGACCGCGACGACGTCGCCCTGCACACCCGCGAGATGGCCGCGGCCGCGGGCTCGCCCACCGGTGACGCCGCCGCCGTCGACGGCGCCTACGGGCTGGCCGCCGTCGCCCTGGACTGGCTTCACGACGCCGAGTTGCGCGATGCCGTGCGCGCCGACTTCGAGGCCGCCGGCGGGGCCGTGGACGTCGCCGGATTCTGGGAGGAGTGAGCCCGAGGCGACGTCGCGCCGTGGCGGCCCGCCCCTGGATGGGGCGGCCGAAGCCGGGCGCAGCCGATCTGCCACGGTGCGTGCGGCAGGTCCGGGTCCCGGCCCCGGCGGCGCGTTACGCGGCCAGCGCCTCACGCATGACGTCCAGGCCCACGCTGCCCAGGCGCAGTGCTCGGGTGTGGAAGTCCTTCAGGGACTCGCCGCGGCCCAGCGCCTCGTCGCGGGTTGCCTCCCACAGCCGCTGGCCAACCGCGTAGGAGGGCGCCTGCCCCGGGAAGCCCAGGTAGCGGTCCAGCTCGAAGCGCAAGAACGACTCGGTCATGGCCACGTTATGACGCAGGAAGGCCCAGGCGGAGTCGGCGTCCCAGGTGCCGTCGCCGACGCCGGGCAGCTCGGCCAGCTCCGGCGGGCGCCGCTTGCCCAGGTGCACGCCGATGTCCAGCACCACGCGGGCGGCCCGCAACCGCTGGGAGTCGAGCACGCCCATGCGGTCGCCGGGGTCGTCCTGGAAGCCGAGGTCGGCCATCAGCTGCTCGGCGTACAGGGCCCAGCCCTCGCCGTGGCCGCTGACCCAGCAGGCCAGGCGGCGCCAGGCGTTGAGTTCGTCGCGCACATAGGTCTGCATGCCGACCTGCAGGTGGTGCCCGGGCACGCCCTCGTGGAAGACGGTGGTGCGCTCCTGCCAGGCGGCGAAGGTGTCCGTCCCCTCCGGCACGGACCACCACATGCGCCCGGGCCGGGTGAAGTCGTCGCTCGGGCCCGTGTAGTAGATGCCGCCGGTGGCCGACGGCGCGATGCGGCACTCCAGGGTGCGCAGCGGGGCGGGGATGTCGAAGTGGGTGCCGTCCAGCGCCGCGATGGCCTCATCGGCGGTGCGCTGCATCCACGCCTGCAGGGCGGCGGTGCCGTGGATGGTGCGCGCCGGGTCGGCATTGAGCCGGTCCATGGCCTCGCGCACGCTCACGCCCTCGCCATACAGCTGCGCGGCGATCGCCCGCTGCTCGGCGTCGATGGCTGCCAGCCGCTCGCGGCCCCACTCGTAGGTCTCATCCAGGTCGACCGTGGCACCCAGGAACTGGCGGCTGAAGCGGGTGTAGCGCTCGCGGCCCACGGCGTCCACCTCACCGGCCAGCGGCGCGATCTGTTCGCCCAGGAAGTCGGCGATGCGACCGTAGGCGGCGCGGGCCTGCGCGGAGGCGTCACGCAGCTCCGCCTGCAGCGACTCGGACAGGGGTGCGCCGTCGGCGGTGGTGGCAGCGTCGATGAGGGCCGTGTAGGAGCTGGAGGACTCCGCCGCCTGAGCGCGGGACTGGTTGATGCAGGCCTCTACCTGGCGGCGGGCGGCCACGTCGCCCCGGCCGGCGGCCAGGCGCAGCGAGTCGGCGTACTCACTCAGGGCCCGCGGCACGTCGCGCAGGCAGGCGGCGAAGTCCGCCCAGTCGGCCTCGGTGGCGGTGGGCAGGTTGTCGAACAGGTCCCGCAGGTTCTGGATGGGGGAGTCGATGTTGTCCAGGCGGCGCAGCGCCTCGCCGGCCTCGGCGGACTCAATGCTGACGCCCAGCCGCTCGCGCATGGCGGCCACGGTGACCCGGTCGACCGCGTCAACCGGGGCGACCTGCTCCAGCTCGGTGAGTGTGCGGCGGTCCAGCTCGGTCAGCGCCTCGAGCGCCTCGGGGGAGTAGCCGTCCAGTTCGCCGCGGCGGCCGGGCAGGCCCACGGACACGGCGAACTCGGGGGACAGGTCCACCAGGCGCTCCACGTAGCGCTCGGCAACGGCATCCACGGCGGTGGGGCGGCGGGTGGAGCCGCCGCTGGGCCGGGCCGCAGCGGGTGGCGGGGAGGGGATGTCGGAGGGAGTCTCGGTCATGCGCCGAGACTAGGCCACAGGGAGGTTGTCTCCAGCTCCGGAGAGCTTCGCGATGCGTGCGGCCGCAGACGAAAACGGTCAGCGCGCGCACGGAACCGGGGGCTCCAGATGCGTTCGCGCGGGGCCCGGGCGCGGCGCACGCTTAAGCCTCTTGCCTATCCGGCTTGTCGGCAAGTTTTGCCTGATATTCCAACGTTCATCTATCCAGGGTGAAGGACACCGATCGGCTCCTGCGTGCGCCGAGGCTGCTGGCGCACGCAGGAGCGGCCTCGCCACTCAAACGGATCATTGGTTTCCGCATATTTCCGCGGAATCGCTGGAGCCCCATCGACTCTAAGCGTGCGCCGCCCACGTCAGGGCGGACTCCCTGCGCGGGAGTCTGGGTGGGATTCGGTTCAGTTCAGGGGTGCGTACTTGTCTCGCAGCACCTGCAGACCGGGACCGAAGCTCCGCTCCAGTACGTCCCCGTGGCGCGCCAGCATCTCCAACTTGTACAGGTCGTGCCGCACGAGTTCGGTCACGGGCACCACCAGACCGGGGTGGCTGGTCCAGGCGGCGCGCGAGTGCGCCCCGGCGGAGACGTTCCCGGCAACGAGTTCGCGGTCGTCGATCGAGACGACCACCCACCTGCCGCCCAGCCCGGCTGTGACGGTGTCTGTGGCGGGGTGGGGGTGGACGGTCGCACAGTCGAGGTCGATCTCGCCATAACCGACGATGATGATCTCCACGTCGCGGTCTGCGGCCCGACGCAGACTGTCTTCCAGGGCGGGCACGTCCTGCGCCCACAGTTCCGCGAGGATGCGGTGCTGCGCGGCGGCGATGAGTCGGTTGGCCCTCTCGATGATGGCGGCCCGTCCCTGTAGATCCCAGATGGCGCCATCGTGGACGGCATCGGCCGCGAAGGCGGACAAGGACGCCTCGGCGGCATCGAGGCTGTCGTTGAAGCGAGAGCGCAGACGGGAGATGAGTTCGCGCGGCGGCAGCGGCGCGTACATCTGGGGATTGCCGCGGGAGACCTGGACGTAGTCGTCGGCGGCGAGGGAGGCGAGCACCTCGTAGATCTTGGAGCGGGCGATCCCGGCCCGCTTGGCGATGGCATACCCGGTTGCCGGCGCCTCCTCCAGCAGCGCCAGGTAGGCACGAGACTCCCAGTCGGTCATTCCCAGCGCCTGCAACTGCTCCGCCACTGAAACCATGATCCCCGTCCTCCGATCCTCAACTTGGTGCTGGGGCGGAGACGACGCCGCGCCCGCACGATGGCCATCGGTCACGATGCATCGGCCGCAGTGTCTGCCGGTGCGTGACGCGCCTGAGCTGCTCGGGCGGCATCGAGTACCCCGTCGAGCACCCAATCGGGAGCATAGTCACCCCATAAATTGCTCGCATAGTCACCCAATGGGTGACTACTATGTCCCGCGTGGGG
The DNA here is from genome assembly GCF_010365615.1 of Actinomyces sp. 565. Lineage (NCBI taxonomy): Bacteria > Bacillati > Actinomycetota > Actinomycetes > Actinomycetales > Actinomycetaceae > Actinomyces > Actinomyces sp. 565. The sequence continues at coordinate 1,062 of NZ_PIZD01000030.1, read as the reverse complement.
CGAGCCCACCCCGGCCTCAGCCTGAAGTCGAGTTGGTATCCCGCTCTACCCAACCGGTTCGCAGGCGGGGGCAAACGCTGCCCGCCTGTCAAATATCGTCAATGCCGCGAGGAGACCCGCTGTGAGTCAGCAGAACTCGACCGCCCGCAAGATCGTCATTGTCATCGCCGAGGGCACCACTGCCGCCAGGGCCGCGAACGCCAGCGCCCTGTTGGCACTGACCATTGGCGCCCGCCACGCGGACCTAATCGGGCCGGATGTGCCCGACGCCGATGGACGTATGCACGCCGGCATCTCCGACACCCCCGTTCCCGTGCTGGTCGCGCCCGCATCCCAGTTGGCCGAACTAGCGCAGGCGCAACCGCCCATCGAGGTCATCGGCTTCACCAAGACGGCGGCCGGGGCGCACACCTATGACAAGTACACCCGCGCGCTCGCGGCCGTCGCCTCCGCGGACCTGGACTACCTGGCCGTGGCGCTTGTCGGCCCGCGCGCACAGGTCACCTCACTGACCGGCTCTCTCCCGCTGTTCCGCTGAGTAAATGGGCGTCCGAGTTCGGCACATTGCCGTTGGCGATTGCTGGTGCTGATCGCGAGGTCGTGTGATTCCAAGGTTCTGCCCGCGGCTGTCGGCGACGTCGGAGTCGTTAATGCTGATCCTGGACAGCGTTGGGCCGACAGGCACGGGACTCGGCGTCAACGGCAGGCCGCGTGGGCGAACAGGCCTCCCACGCGCCCGACGTCACCCCGGATTCCAGCACCGCGCGCCGTTGCTGGGAGAGCTGGTTTGTGTCTGCGGGGGGGATGACCCACGCCGCCGGGCACGTGCCGGTTGAGCTGATGGGCGTGTTCTTCGGGCGGGATTGGTGCGTACGCCGGTGCAGGGCGGCGGTGTAGGGCAGCCAGGGGCAGAACGGCGTCGTGGGTCGGCGGCGCTGGGCTGACGGTTCGTACCTTTGCACAGACGATTCGTACTTTCTTACAACTGTGCTGTCTCCACACTTCTGGGACGGTTGAGTCTCATGACTTCTGGGACGGTTGAGTCTCATGGGTTTTGGGACG
>NZ_PIZD01000029.1:0-11085 GCF_010365615.1 Actinomyces sp. 565 | reverse complement strand
GCCGCCGCAGGGTGCTGGTTGGTCGCGGCGTCCCCGCCGCCGCAGGGTGCTGGTTGGTCGCGGCGTCCCCGCCGCCGCTCCTGACATAGGCTGGGCCCGTGCCCACGCCCGACACCAGCGAGCCCGCCCCCGGGCTGCTCGGCCCCGCCGACATCCGGCGCCTCGCCGCAGCGCTGGAATTACGACCAGCTAAGTCCCGCGGGCAGAACTTCGTTCACGACGCCGGCACAGTGCGCCGCATCGTGCGCCTGGCCGGGGTCCAACCGGGGGAGACCGTACTGGAGGTCGGTCCCGGGCTCGGCTCCCTGACACTGGCACTACTTGAGACGGGTGCGCGAGTAATCGCCGTCGAGGTCGACCCCGTACTGGCCCGCGCCCTGCCGCTCACCGTTGCGAGCCGCTTGCCAGCCGCCGCGGATCACCTGGCCGTACTCGCCGCCGACGCCCTGACCATCAGCAGCCCCGAGACGCTGCCGCTACCGGATGGCGCCGCCCCACCCACCCGGCTGGTAGCCAATCTGCCCTACAACGTGGCCGTCCCCGTACTGCTCACCGTGCTGGCGGCCCTACCAGGCCTGCGCACCGCCACCGTCATGGTGCAGGCGGAGGTCGCCGACCGGCTCGCCGCCGCCCCGGGCTCACGCACCTACGGGGTGCCCAGCGTCAAGGCCGCCTGGTACGGCACCGTGCGCCGGGACGCCCGCATCGGTCGCAGCGTCTTCTGGCCCGTCCCCAACGTCGACTCCGCGGTCGTCACCCTCACCCGCCGCGAGCCCCCGGCCACCACCGCCACCCGCGCACAGGTATTCGCCGTCATCGACGCTGCCTTCGCCCAGAGGCGCAAAACCCTCCGCAAGGCCCTGGCGCCCCTGGCGGGCGGCCCCGAGCAGGTGGAGGCGGCCGCCCGCGCAGTCGGCATCGACCCGTCTACCCGCGGAGAACAACTCGACGTCACCGCATTCGCCGCCCTCGCCCAGGCCCTCGCCGAAACCGGGATGCCAGCGTCGGACCCAGAGCCCCTAATCGCCCCTCAGCGGCCGCCGCGCGGCACAGCAAACACCGGGAGCCAGACATGAGCCCTGACATGCACCCAGGTACTAACTCAGGCATGAGTTCAGGCATGAGTTCAGGCATGAGTTCACTGCATGCCGTCCCCGGAGCCGGCGGGGCCCCGCGCCCACCCCGTTCCGGTTCATCCACCCAGGTGCGAGTGGAGGCACCCGGAAAGGTCAACCTGTTCCTGTCCGTCGGCGCACCTGCCGCCGACGGCTACCATCCCCTGACCACCGTCTTCCAGGCCGTACGGCTGATCGAGACCGTCACCGCCCGTCGGCAGGCCGCTGATCTGCACGGCGCCATCACCCTCACCCTGGAAGAGCCCTACGCCGGTGTGCCGACTAACGCCGCCAACCTGGCCGTGCGTGCCGCCACCCTGCTGGCCCAGACCACCGGAGTGGGCGACGGCGTCGACCTGCTGCTGCGCAAGCGCGTCCCCGCGGCCGGCGGCATGGCGGGAGGCTCCGCCGACGCCGCCGCCGCCCTGCTGGCCTGCAACGCGCTGTGGGGCACCGGTCTGAGCCAGGCGGAGCTGGCGGGCCTCGCGGCCGAACTGGGGGCGGACGTGCCCTTCCCGCTGGTGGGTGCCACCGCCGTCGGGCATGGCCGGGGCGACCGGCTAACCCCGCTAATGGCGCGCGGCACCTACCACTGGGTGTTCGCAACGTCCGCGCAGGGCCTGTCCACCCCCGCCGTCTTCCGCCGCTTCGACGAACTCGTCCCGGGCGCCACGGCTCCCGCCGACGTGCCGGCGGCCCTGACCGCGGCTCTGCGCGACGGCGACCCGTTCTCCCTGGCGGACGCACTGCACAACGACTTGCAGGCGGCCGCGCTAGACCTGCGCCCGCAACTGGCGGATATCATCGCGGCGGCCGAGTCCGCCGGCGCCCTGCGCGCCATCGTCTCCGGATCCGGCCCTACGATCGCCGCGCTGGCACCCGATCCTGCCGCGGCCATGCGCGTAGCCAACGCCCTGACCGCGTCCGGACTGGTCGCCCAGGCCCTGCGCGTGGACGCCCCCGTAGCCGGGGCCCGGGTGGTGGGCTGATGGCGCATCTGCTCGGCGTCGAGTCCGTCCGCGTCACAGTCGGTCCCCGCATACTGCTCGACGCAGTCAGCCTGGGGATCGAGGACGGGGAGCGCATCGGCGTGCTCGGCCCCAACGGCGCCGGCAAATCCACCCTGCTAGCGCTCCTGGCGGGCGCCCGCACCCCAGACGCCGGTCGCGTCACGCGCGCAGGGGATATGCGAGCCGTCATGCTCACCCAGGCCGATCGATTCGCGCCCGGCGCCACCGTGCGCAGTGCCGTACACGGTGAGGCTCCCGAGCACCAGTGGGCCTCCGACCCGGCGGTGCGCGACATCCACGCCGGGCTGCTGGCCGACCTCGACCTGGACGTCCCGGTCGCATCCCTCTCCGGCGGGCAGCGCCGCCGCGTGGCCCTGGCGGCAACCCTGACCGCCGACGCCGAGCTGGTCATCCTCGACGAGCCCACCAACCACCTGGATGTGGAGGGCGTGGACTGGCTCGCCCGCCACTTGTCCGCCCGCTTCTCCCGCCGGCGCGACGCAGGCGCCCTGGTTACCGTCACCCACGACCGCTGGTTCCTGGACGCCGTGTGCAACCACGTGTGGGAGGTGGTACCCGGCGTCGACCCCGGCGGCAGCCGCCCCCAGGTACCCGGGCGGGTGGAGACCTACGACGGCGGTTACGCCGCCTACGTGCTGGCCCGTGCCGAGCGCGCCCGCCAGGCCGCGGCCGCCGCAGAGAAGCGGGAGAACCTGCTGCGCAAGGAACTGGCCTGGCTGCGGCGCGGCGCCCCCGCCCGCACCTCTAAGCCGCGTTTCCGTATCGACGCCGCCGAGGCCCTCATCGCCGATGTGCCACCGCCGCGCGATACCGTGGAACTGACCGCGATGGCCACCGCCCGGCTGGGCAAGAAGGTCATCGAGCTGGAGGACGTGAGCGTGGAGTTCACGGATGCCACCGCGCCCGATGGCAGGCGAAAGGTGCTCAGTGGCGTGACCTGGCGGTTGGCCCCGGGTGAGCGCGTCGGCGTCGTCGGTGTAAACGGTGCCGGCAAGACTACGCTGCTACGGCTGCTGGAGGGCACGCAGGCCCCCACCCGGGGCCGGGTGGTGCGGGGCAAGACGGTGGCGGTCGCCACCCTGTCACAGACCACCCATGAGCTCGATCCGCTGGCCGGTGCACGAGTGGTTGACGCCGTCGCCATGGTTGGCGAGCGGGTGACGGTTGGTGGGAAGGAGCTCACCGCCGCCCAGCTGGTAGAGCGCCTGGGATTCACCCGCTCACGGGCCTGGACGCGGGTGGGGGAGATCTCAGGTGGTGAACGGCGCCGCCTGCAGCTGCTGCGGCTGCTGATGGGGCAGCCCAACGTCCTGCTGCTGGATGAGCCCACCAACGACCTGGACACCGACACCCTCACCGCCGTGGAGGACCTGCTGGATACCTTCCCCGGCACCCTCGTGGTGGTGTCCCACGACCGCTACCTGCTGGAACGCGTCACCGACCACCAGATCGCCCTGCTCGGTGACGGGACTATTCGTGACCTGCCCGGGGGAGTGGAGCAGTACCTGCAACTGCGCCGTGAGGCGGAAGCGGATGCTGAAGCGGCAGCCCGGAGCGCCCCTCCGGCCCCGGAGCGCAATGGTGCCGCCGTGCATGCCGCCCGCAAGCAGCTGGCAAGCATCGAACGCCGGCTGGACCGGACCACCTCGCACATAGACGACTTGCACCGCCGCATGGAGCAGGCCTCCGCGCAGCTGCAAGTCGACGAGCTGACCGAACTGGGGAGGCAACTGGCGCAGGCCGAGTCCGAGCAGGCCGACCTGGAGGCCCAATGGCTGCAAGCCGCTGAGGCCGCCGAGTACTGAGGCGCCGGAGGCACTCCCGGGCCGCAGCGGGCGCGCGGTCCCGGCACGAGCAGAACGCCGATACCGGATCGGCGGCTGGAGCAAGCCGTCCGTCCGGGTCGGCTCAGCTCTCCGGTGTTCGCGGCAGGGCCTCCACGGGGGCGACTACGTGGCCAAGAGCGACCATGTCATCCAGCGCGGAGGCGACAATCTCCGGAGTGGCCTTCCAGGCCTTCATGGCCAGGTCGACCGGGACCGTCGGCAGGCCCGCCATGCGCAGGACGACGACGGCACTGGGGCGATTGGTCGTGCCTGCCTCGGTGTCTTCAGAGACGGCCTGGAAGCCGGCCATTCGCGGTGCTGGCCGCAGCCGCTGGGGCTCGTGCGGACGCGGCAGCAGCTCGGCGATCAGGGCGCGCTGGGTGGCGCGACGCCCCTCCTTGGAACCGTCGTCCTGAGCGATCACCAGGCTGAGGTCGACAGCGAAGATCTGGTGCCCTCCCTCGCCTACGTGCAGCAGCCGGGCCAGGGCCGTGCCCCGTTCGGTGCGTCGCAGCTCCTCCAGGAGGTTAGCGAACGCGGCCCGCCACTGCGGGCCGGTCATGTCCAAGAGCAGACTGCGGGTCTGCGCTTCCATACGGGCCCATCCCGGTGGGGGGAACTCAGGGATGACGACCCAGCTCCCCGGATCCGGGGTGACGGCGATCTGCATTGTGCTACTCCTTTAACAGACCTGTGCAATATAGCCGACTCCGCAAGACCTATGCTGTTGCTGTGGCCGCTTCCGCACCCTCTCCGCTTCCAGCCTCCCGGGTTAGGCGCGTGATCGCCGGCGTGGTGGATATCGCGCTCATCGCGGCTGTGGGGGTACTGGTGCCGCTGCCGCCGGCCGCTCGCCTAGCTGCGGGCACTGCCGTGGCCGGGCTGATGATCCTGGTCCAGGCGCGTACGGGCGCAAGCCCCGGGCAGGCGCTGGTCTCCGTGCGCTTGCGGCGGGCGATTCGGCCCACGGACCCGCCGGGGTGGGCCGCGGTCGAGCGCGCCTGGCTGTTCTCCCTGGCGGCGCTGCCTACCTTCGGGGTGCTCCCCGTGGTCATGGTCATGAGTACCGACGACGGCGGCTGGCGGCGCACTTGGTATGACCGCATGGCGGGCACGGTGGTCATCGCCCAGGAGCGCGACCCGAAGCCGGTGCAACTGGTCGCGGCCAACGGGCACCTGCTGACCGTTACGCAGCCGACGGTGCTGGGCCGGGCGCCGGACCCGCTTCCCGGCAGGACCAGCCGCCTACTGCCGAGCTTCCAGGACGACCCCTCGGTCTCCAAGACCCATGCGCTGCTGGAACCCGTGCGCGGCGGTATGCGCGTGACTGACCTGCACTCCACCAACGGCACGCATGCGGAGGACTCCGAGGGCATCCACCGGCTGCACCCCGGGCAGGCGCAGGTCGTGGAACGGGGGCGGCGGGTGTACTTCGGGGACACCGAGTGCGTGATTCGGTGACGGGCCTGTGCCGGGCCGCAGCATTTTCCGCATGGGCTCCGCATGAGAGCGTGGGTTCTTCCGGGTGGCCGGAGGGGCGCCTCTATCCTCCTGCGCATACGATCCTGTACACGCGACCCGGGATGCCTGAATGGGTGGTGATGAATTCCGCTGAGCAAGGCGATTGGCGGCTGCGGCCGTCTATGAGACACTGCCCAAAAGCGCGGCGATTGCTCGGCGCCGTCTAGCCACTTGTTGAAGGAGAAAACGTGACCGACAAGAGCGCCGAACGCGAGACGCTGTGGATGGAAGGGACCTGGAGTGCCGCGGTTACGCCGCGGGGAGCGCTGCTGCTGCCGCAGTCGGTGCCCGAGGAGCTGGTTGCCGGGCTGTGGCGGCTGCTGCGAGATGAAGGTGGGTCCCTAACTGCCATCCTTGACCGTCTTGTGATGGGAACTGGTGGCCACCTCTCACGCATCCCGGACTTCGGCCTGGTCATCCTGGAGAAGTCGGGTACCCACTTGGCGCTACGGGGCGTCCCCAGCCTTGAGATAGACGGTCAGGGCTTTGACGCCGCAGGCGTGGCTACGTGGATGGAGTCCTTCATCCCCGGTGAGGCGAATATCGTGCTAGCTGCACCCGAGGAGCCGGGCACGGTGGGCCGGCCCGTCGTCGACGCCGTGGTGCGGGCCTCCCGCCTGGAGCTGCGAGTCCCTACCGATGCTGACACCGCCGATACCGCGGCGGCACACACCGATCACGGCAGCGCGGCACAAGCTCCCGCGGCGGAGGCGCGCGCCGAGGCCACGGCGCCTGCAGCCCCACCCCGGGAGCCCGAGGAGCGCGTAGCCGCACCTGCGGCCGGGCAGGAGGCGGCGCCGAAGGCCCCCAACCCCGCCCCGGAGGCCGCGCCGGAGGCGACGGCTGAGGCTCCTGCGGGGACCGCGGCAGAGCCCGACACGGCCGAGCTCGCGCCGGTGCAGTCGGTTGACCGGGCCGACGTCCCTGGGGACCACGACGGCTGGACGGTGGCGGACCTGCCCGAGGAGCTAGTCGATGAGCTGGGCAGCATGCTGCCGGAGCCGGAGCCCCGGGAGGAGGCCCCGGCGGAGGCCGACACCGAGGTTCCCGACACTGAGGTCACACGCATGGCGCTGTCCGTCATCTGCCCCTCGGGACACGCCAACCCCACCAACTACGTGAGCTGCCGCGAGTGCGGTGCCGAGCTGACCCAGCCGGCGCGGATCATCGCCTGCCCGCCGCTGGGGCGGGTACGTGTCTCCTCCGGGGGCGAGGTCGTCCTCGACCGGCCCGTGCTGATCGGTCGCGAGCCCTCCCCGGAGCGGGTAAACGAGCTCAATGGCGCAGCACCGGCCCTGATCACTGTGCCCAGCCCGGAGCAGGTGATCTCCCGCAACCACCTGCTCATCCAGCTGGACGAGTGGTCGGTGCTGGCCCGTAGCCTGTCGTCCAGCAACGGCACGGTGCTGCGGCGCGACGGGGTCTCCCCGATGCGCATGTCCTCCACGGAGCCGGTGCTGCTGCGCAGTGGTGACATACTCGACCTGGGTGACGGGCAGTCGCTCCTGCTGGAGGACCTGCCGTGAGCACGGACCGTGAGAGCTCTCCTCCGCCGATCCCAGGATTCACCTACATGCGGGACCTGGGGGCAGGGGGCTACTCACGGGTCTATCTGTACGAGCAGCACATGCCGCAGCGGGAAGTCGCCGTCAAGATCATGAACTGCGGCGTCAGCGGCGGTCCGGCCTCACGCTTCGAGTCCGAGGCCAACCTAATGGCGCGGGTCTCCTCCCACCCGGCGATCCTCTCGATCTATGGAGCGGGCACCGCGGCGGACGGCCGCCTGTTCCTGGTGATGGAGTACTGCCCCCCGCCGCAGCTGAGCATGGTCCTGCGGCGCGGACCGCTCAGCGTTGCGGACGCCCTGAGCACCACCATTCAGATCGCCGGAGCAGTCGAGTCCGCGCACCGGGTCGGTATCGTGCACCGGGACATTAAGCCCGCCAACATCCTGTTCACCGCCTACCGCCGTCCCGTGCTGTCAGACTTCGGGATCTCCGCCATGAGCGGTCCGCGCGGCGAGGATGACGAGCTACGCGGTATGAGCGTCCCCTGGGCTCCGCCCGAGCAACTGGTCGGCTCGCACCTGGCAGACCCCGCGTCCGACATCTACTCACTGGCGGCAACCGCATACGCCATGCTCACCGGCCGCAGCCCGTTCGAGATTCCCGATGCCTCCGACTCGGTGTACGAGTTGTCCCGCCGCATCATCAAGGACCCGCTGCCGCCGTTGGGCCGCCAGGACGCACCGCCGTCCCTGTACCGCGTGCTCAGCGTCGCCATGGCCAAGGACCCCGCCCGCCGCTACCCGACGGCGCTGGCATTCGCCCGCGCGCTGCAGCAGGTGGAGGCAGAACTGGGACTGCCGATGACAGCGGTGGACCTCTTCCACGCGGCGACGGACTCGGAGGTTCCCCATGATGACGACCTGCTGGAGGACACCAATGCCACCCGCCTGGGAGTGTTCGAGCCCGTGGCCGAGGCGGCCACGCACGTACCGGTAGTCGACGTCGACGCTGGGGCCGACGGGGAGCAGGACGCCGGCACCCGGCGCTCGCGGCTGCTTATCGGGGCGACGGCGGTAGCTGTCACCGCCGTCGCGGTGACAGCCGCGGTCCTGGCCTCGCGCATGGCCGAGCACAGTCGGCCGGAGGCCACCTTCGCCACGCTCGCGCCCGTCGCCAGCGCGGACCCGCTTGGAGTGTCCGTGTCCCCGCCCCGCGGCCTGTCCGGTGCCCTGTCGGAGGACGGGAGCACCGTCACCTTCACCTGGGAGGCGCCCGAGGACGAGTGGGACGGCAGCTTCCTGTTCCGCGAGGACGTGGCCGGGGGCGCCGACGCCGCCATGCAGTCGACGCAGGCGACGACGGTCCAGCTGCCGGCGCGTCAGGGAAGCACGTGCATAGAGGTTTACTCCGTGCGTGCGGACGGCAGGACCTCTGCGGCCGCGGGGGCCTGCGTGGATACGAGCGCGGCGGGGGCCGCCGAGGCGGGTTAAGGCGGGGCGTCAGCCCTCGATGCGGTACGCGGCCCGACCGAGTAGCAGCACCGACCCTACCGGGGCGGGTGCCGGCACCCCGGGCTGCGTCTGCTTGATAGTGCCCTGCTGGTCTATGCGTGTGCCGTTGGTGGAGTGCAGGTCAGTGACCCACAGGCCACCGGGAACAGGTGCGACGGCGGCATGGGTCTTGGATACGGACCGGCTCGCATCGGCCAGGGACACGCGCGTCGCCTGCGGGTAGTCGGAGATATTCTGCGGATCCCGGCCCACTACCGCGGGGGCGGTCAGCAGGATCGGCGACCCGCCGTCCATGGGCACCAGCCGGATGCCCACTGTCTCCGGCTCGGGCTTGCGGTGATGGGTGTGGCTGCGGCGTCGTGTCCCCGGCGCGCTGCCGGAGGAATCGGGGGAAGAATCAGGTGCCGGGACCGGCTGGGAGGGGCCGGCCGCATGGGAGTTGTGGGCCCCGGCCGTGTCCGCAGCCGCGCCCCCGGGTGCGGTGGGAGCGTCATTGGTGGTGGAGTCCAGCGGCATCGGCACGGCGGACCAGGGCACTGAGTCGATGATTGCGGAGCGGGTGTTCAGCGCGGAGGACGCGGCCCGGGCACTGTCGACAGTGTCAACCACCTCCATGATTGGACTGCCGGAAGGCGCGAATGCCAGGCGGCCGTCGGAGAACGGACCGCGCCGGCCGGCGCGGGCGGTGCGCGAGTCCGGGGGCGTGGCCGCGGTCGGCTGGGGGGCGCGGGACGTGCGCTGCTGAATCAGCCTCACACCCGTGAGCTGGTCATGCCAGCCGCGTCCCTGCGGGTCCGCAGCAGCGGTGCGCATGAGCACGATGGCGCCGAGGCCAAGCGTCGGCACCACGCAGATGAAGGTCAGGTCGGCATGGAGGAACAGCGCCAGGCCCGCGGGGCGCCCGGTACGCTCCGAGACCAGCTGCACGCCCAGCGCGCGTCCGCCCAGGCTCCAGCCCGTCCGTCCCAGCACCAGCTCGCGCACCGCCAGCACGATCACGACCGCCAGCAGTAGGGCGGCCACCCAGCCGACGCCGGCCACTAGGCGCACTAGGGCGGCGATCAGCCCGCTCATGGCCGCGCCGGCGGCCAGATCGATCAGGCCGGCCAGAACGCGTGCGCGAACCGGGGCGGGAGCGCCGGCACGGGTGGGCGCAGGCGTGGCCGTGCCGACACGACCGTAGGGGCTCCTGGTGGCGCCGGTGCCCGGCGGGGCGGGTGCCGCCGAGCCACTCCTGGCACGACGTGATGCTGAAGTAGTCGTCATCACGAGCCTGTCCTCCTCGAAGTACGTGCCCGCCGCCCACGTCCGGCGGGCCGAAACAGCGACCGCGGCGAGAGCCGGGCCAGCAGGCGGCGCCACCGGGGACGGTCGGATGCCATCACCGGAACGATGGCGTCGGCTGATTCCCAGATCTGGTTCAGATCGTACGATGATGGGTCCCCGGCGGCGAATACCTGGGCGTCGATCGCACGCGCGAAGCGGGGCAGGTCTGCCCGGGGAAAACCGGCCGCCAGCCGCGCCGCGGCCTCCCTGCGTGTCAGTCCGGCCGGGGTGCGCCTACCGAGATCAAGCGCCCGGTCAACCACCTCGTCCCAGGCCCCCAGTGCCCGCTCCACGCCGTCGCGGCGCCGGCGCCTGGCCCGTCGCAGCGCCTTGGCGGCAAGAATTGCCGCTAGTAGCAGGACGGTGCCCGCGGCGGCCCCAATAGCCGCCACGACTGCGGTGGGCAGGCCCGCGGGCCGGTCCTCCTCCGACCCGTCCCGGTTGTCGTCCTCATAGACGGGAGGCAGTTCGGCCGGGTCCTGCTGGGGCAGCGGCGGCTGCAGCACCTGCGGCTCGGGATTGGAGACCTTGCGGGCGTTTTGCTGCTGCGGCACCTGGTCGCGCTCGGGAGTGACGTCGAAGCTCACCCAGCCGACCTGCTCGAAGGCCACCTCCACCCAGGCACTGACATCCTCCCCGGTGACGTCGGTGGCGTCCCCGTCGGTAGTCGGGTCGAAGCCCATAACCACCCGGGCCGGGATGCCCAGTGAACGGCACATGAGCATCATGAGCACCGCGTACTGCTCGTCGTCGCCCACCAGGGAGTCGGCGGCGACCATGCCGGCTAGGCGGGCCGCACCGTGGCCGGGCTCCGAGGGGGTCTTGGTGCCGTCGGAGTAGTAGCCGGTGCGCAGCGCCCGCTGCAGGGCGCGGATCTGGTTGAGCGGCTCCGACTCCGAGCCGACCAGCGAGCGTGCCAGCGCCTGAACCGAGGCCGGTACGTCCTCCACGGAGCCGAGGCTGACGTCCGCCAGCGACAGCTGGGTCAGGTCGGCGTCTGACGGCGTGGCGGGAACCCTGACGTCCTCAGTCAGGACGTCCTCGGCGGCCAGCCTGGCGGTGACCAGCCCGGTGGAGGAGAAGGTGTCGTAGAAGAGGGAGTCGCTGATCGCCTCCGCCCGTGCTCCCGCGGGGGTGATGGACAGCGTGTCCGTAACGGTAGGCACCCACGGGTAGGTGTAGCCGTCCAGGACGAATGTGACGGTTGTGGCGGAGCTCGGCTCCGGAGCCGCGGCTCCGGAGCCGAG
>NZ_PIZD01000028.1:0-4469 GCF_010365615.1 Actinomyces sp. 565 | reverse complement strand
TACTCGACCACCTGATGGGCCGGTTCTCGTCAAACAGGGCCCCGAACACAACCAACACCAACAGCCCCAGCTCAAACCCCCCACACCCACAAACACGAAGAGCCGGTTAAGGCCAGAGTTGCGCGTGTCGCGCACTCGCTGAGGTTCTCGCCAGGACGGGATGCAAGGGCCAGATGGGATCTGGACGGCTTCCTGAGCCGACTCGAGTGGGCAAGGCTCAACGCGCCTGCCGACGCCTCCTCGCCAAGTGTCGTAGCCCGGAGATGCGGGAAGCCTCGCCGAGGGCTGCTCCGCTACGGACGTCGTTGCGTGTGGTGCGTCTTAGGGCAGCGAGGGCGGCGGTGGGGCGTCATTCAGCGCCACTCGCCGCGCCAGCCGAGTGATCTGCCGCTCGCGGGCGGCATTGCGGCGGAAGGAGGACAGGATCTGGAACAGGAACGCCACCACCAGGGCATACAGCAGCAGGTCGGTGCCCCGGCCCACCCCGACCAGGTGTGCCAGCCGCGTCAGCAGCGACGGCGCCAGGATCGCGGCAATGGCAAAGACGACGAAGGCGAGCGTCAGGAGCCGACGCCCCGCCTGGTGCCGGGCGCCGCCCGGGGAGCGCAGCATCATCCACCCCATGGCGGCGACCGCGAGGATCAGGAGGATCTGGATGATGATCTGGGAGCTCATGGCGTCCAGTATGGCAGTTTCAGCGACCCGCCAGGGGCGCGGGGCTACGAGAACAGCAGGTCAACCAGGATGTTGACGGAGTTCCACAGGGACTGCCCCTTGGCGCGGGAGTAGTCGGTGTAGGCGATGTGTACCGGGAACTCCCGCCAGGGCAGTCGCATCGCGCCGAGCTGGCGGATGATCTCCGAGGCGTGCGCCATCCGGTTCTGCCGCAGGTCGAGCTGCGCGGCGGCGTCGCGGCGAATCACGCGCAGCCCGTTGTGCGCATCGGTCAGGTGCATGCCGGTAGTGCGTGAGGCGGCAAGCGCCGCCGTTTTGAGTACCAGGCGCTTGAGCCAGCCGACGGGGGAGGCATTGCCCAGGAATCGCGATCCCAGAACGAAGGCAAGATCCTCCTGCCTCGCGGCTTGCACCATGGCGGCGGCGTCCTGGACCGAGTGCTGGCCGTCGGCGTCGAAGGTGACTACGTAACGCCCGTCGGTGCGCTCCAGTACGTAGGTGATGCCCGTTTGTAGGGCGGCCCCCTGGCCCAGGTTCAGCGGATGCCGGACGACTACGGCGCCGCCCGCCTGCGCCTGCGCGGCCGAGTCGTCCTGGGAGCCGTCGTCCACCGCCACGATCAGGGGGAAGACACGCCGCGCCTCCTCGATCACGCCACGCACAACCTGGCCCTCGTTGTATAGGGGCACAACTAGCCAGGCATCGGTTACCGGCGCGGGAGAACGCGTCTGGAAGCCTTCAGCGGATGTCACCGCCGCATTCTCGCACAACCTTGGCCTAGGATGGCGACGCAGGGCCGCCCGAAGGATCGGTGTCCGCCCGCACGTCAGAAGCCAGACCAGTCAGGAGCCGCCATGAGTCCGGCCAGTCCCGCCCGGATCGCCCCTTCCGCCGACGTCTCGCCCGAGGCGAGTATCGGGGACGGCTCATCCATCTGGCACCTGGCCCAGGTGCGTGAGCACGCGGTGCTCGGCGAGGGCTGCATCGTGGGCCGTGGCGCGTACATCGGCGAGGGCGTGCGCATGGGCCGCAATTGCAAGGTGCAGAACTACGCCCTGGTCTACGAGCCGGCGCGCCTGGCCGATGGCGTGTTCGTCGGCCCCGCTGTCACCTTCACCAATGACCACTTCCCCCGTGCCGTCAACCCGGACGGCTCCCTGAAGTCAGCCTCGGACTGGGAGCCGGTGGGAGTCACCGTGGAGGAGGGGGCCTCCATCGGGGCGCGCGCCGTCTGTGTTGCCCCCGTGGTAATCGGCGCCTGGGCCACCGTTGCCGCCGGTGCTGTCGTTACCAAGGACGTGCCCGCGCACGCGCTGGTCGCCGGGGTTCCCGCACGCCGCATCGGCTGGGTGGGGCGGGCCGGCGAGCCGCTCGTGCCCGTAGATGACGAGGCCCGGCATCCCTCCGCCCAGAACGACGCCGAGCCGGCCGCCGCGGGCACGCGCCGGTGGCGCTGCCCCGCAACCGGCGCGCTGTACGAAGAAACACTTGCGCCCAACAGTTCCGAAAACACGATCCGGGAGGTCACCCACTGATGTCACGCGAGTTCATTCCCGCTGCGAAGCCGATCATCGGGGACGAGGAGCGCGCCGCCGTTGACGCCGTCATGGCTTCCGGCATGGTTGTGCAGGGGCCGCAGGTCGCCGCCTTCGAGGAGGAGTTCTCCGCCCAGGTGGTTGCCGGCGTCCACGCCGTCGCCGTCAACTCCGGCACCTCCGCCCAGCACCTGGCCACGCTGGCCTGCGACCTCAAGACCGATGGCGCCGTCCCGGAGGTGATCGTCCCCTCCTTCACCTTCGCTGCCACCGGCAACTCCGTGGCCATCACCGGCGCGAAGCCCGTCTTCGCCGACATCGACCCGGTCACCTTCACCCTGGACCCGGCCTCCGTTGAGGCCGCCATCACCGACAACACGGTCGCCATCGAGGTGGTGCACCTGTACGGCCTGCCGGCGAACATGGAAGAGATCATGGCGATCGCCGCCCGCCACCACCTGGCGGTCTTCGAGGACTGCGCCCAGGCGCATGGCGCCGCCATCAACGGCAAGCCCGTGGGTACCTTCGGGGCGTGGGGCTCCTTCTCCTTCTACCCGACCAAGAACATGACCACCCTGGAGGGCGGCATGGTCTCCACTTCTGACGCGGAGCTGGCGCGCCGCGTGCGCCTGCTGCGCAACCAGGGCATGGAGAAGCAGTACGCCAACGAGCTGGTGGGACTGAACAACCGCATGACGGACGTGGCCGCCGCCGTCGGCCGGGTGCAGCTGAAGAAGCTCGACGGCTGGACCGAGACCCGCCGCGCCAACGCCGCCGCCCTGGACGCCGGACTGGCCGACGTCCCCGGCGTGCTCACCCCGCAAGTCCCGGACGGCTACCGGCACGTCTACCATCAGTACACGATCCGCCTGGAGGGGGCCACGGCGGCCGAGCGCGACGCCGTCCAGAGCGCCTTGCGCGAGGAGTGGCAGGTCGGCTCCGGCGTCTACTACCCGATCCCCAACCACCGCCTGGAGTCGTTGGCCCCCTACGCCCCCGGGCTGGAGCTGCCGAATACTGAGCTGGTCGCACGCGAGTGCCTGTCTCTGCCGGTGCACCCGTCACTGTCGCAGGCGGACCTGGACCGCATCGTGCAGGCCGTGGCCGCCGTCGTGAAGGCGGGTGCCTGATATGAGCGAGAACGCAACCACCGCCTCCCCGCTGCGTCTGGGCCTGATCGGCCTGGGCTCCATGGGCCGTCACCACGCCCGCGTCATCCGCGCCACCGAGGGCGTGGACCTGGTCGCGGTCGCGGACCCGGGCGGCGACCGCTTCGGCGTCGCCGGGGACCTGCCGGTGCTGCCGGATGTGCATGCCCTCATCGACGCCGGCCTGGACGCCGCCATGGTGGCCGTCCCCACCGTCTACCACGAGGAGGTGGCTCTGGCGCTGGCCGAGGCGGGTGTGCCCACCATGGTGGAGAAACCCATCGCCCACTCCGTGGCGGCCGGCGAGCGGGTGCGTGACGCCTTCGCCTCCCGTGGCCTGGTGGGCGCCGTCGGCTATGTGGAGCGCTGCAACCCGGCCCTGCGGGCACTGCGGGAGCGGCTCGACGCCGGAGATCTGGGCCAGGTCTACCAGGTCCTCACCCGCCGCCAGGGGCCCTTCCCGGCGCGCATCAGCGACGTCGGCGTGGTCAAGGACCTGGCCACCCACGACGTCGACCTGACGGCCTGGGTGGCCGGTTCCCCGTACGTCTCCATCAGCGCGCAGGTGGCCCACCGCTCCGGGCGGGAGAACGAGGACATGGTGGTTGCCTCCGGTCTGCTCGAGAGCGGCGTGATCGTGTCCCACGTGGTCAACTGGCTGACCCCCTTCAAGGAGCGCGTCACCATCGTCACGGGGGAGAAGGGCTCCTTCGTGGCGGACACGCTCACCGGTGACCTGACGTTCTACGCCAACGGCACCGTCACCTCCGGGTGGGACCAGGTTGCCAACTTCCGCGGCGTTTCCGAGGGCGACGTGATCCGCTACGCGATCCCCAAGCGGGAGCCGCTGGCCCTGGAGCAGGAGCGCTTCCGCGACGCCGTGCGCGGGGTGGGCAGCGAGCATGTCACCATGGCCGAGGGCGTAAACACGCTGCGGGTGGTGGAGGCGGTGCTCACCTCCGCGGCCGAGGGCCGCGCGGTGCAGTTGTGAACCGCCGTCTGCTCGCCCTGGCCGCCGCGGGCGCGGGTGCAGCGCTCGCGGCCGCGGCTCTGCGCGCCCGTCCGGGCGGCGCCGGCCCCCGGGTGGTGCTGGCCACCCGCCTGTACGCCC
>NZ_PIZD01000027.1:0-17440 GCF_010365615.1 Actinomyces sp. 565 | reverse complement strand
ACTTCTGACACTCCCAGATGTCATGAGATCCAACAGTCCCAGAAGTCATGAGACAACACAGTACGGTAGGGGTACGTACCGTCGTCGGAAGTGCCGAAGCGTTGATGCCAAGTGCCGAACCGTCATCGGAAGTGCCGAAGCGTTGATGCCAAGTGCCGAACCGTCATCGGAAGTGCCGAACCGTCACCCCGAGGTACGCGGGCGCACACGCCAGACCAGCGCCCTGGCCGTCATGCCTGCACCCTGGGCGGTTATGTCTTGACCCCGGGGGGGCGTTGAGTAGGGCGTCAAGATCACCGGTGTGCGTTGTCGATGGTCGCGGTCCCGTTCCGGCGCCCAGATGCTCCCAACGGTCCTGACGAGTCGTCCCCGCGAGCCAACAACGGCCCGCCCGAGAACGACCTCACCCGCCTGAGAACGACGCTGGTTCAGTGAGTACGTGCTCGTACGTCCGAGAACGACCCTGGTTCGGCGAGAACGTCCTTATCAGCCCCAGACCCTCCCGAACGTGGAGGGCGTGGGGATCACGAGGTCGTACTCGCCAGATCGGCACCCACCGACAACAACCACCCGCACCCTCAAAACAGAAGAGCCCTTATCCGCGAACGTGTTATTTTCATCGGCATCATTGTTGGAACCTGAACGCTCTTGAGCATTGCTCGGTCACTAAGTGAAATGGCGCGCATGCTGCTGCATCAGGACGAGTCAAATAGATCGAGTAGATCGAGGCGCCAGCAGACTCGTTACCAGCGATGAGCCGCGGCTCCCGCGCAGAGACACACGTACGCGCTTGTTAGCACTCACAGCAGCACAGTGGCGTAGGTGCCTACGCGGCTGAAGCCCAGGCTGCGGTACAGGCCCAGACCCGCTGCGTTGAAGGAGTTCACATACAGGCTCACATACCCATCGGCGCCGACGTGGTCGCGGCGCACCGCGTCCACCGCGGCCGCGAGCGCGACCGTCCCGATGCCTCGCCCACGCAGGTCCGGGCGGGTCCATACGCCGGTCAGCTGCGCCACCGATCCGCCCGGCCGCTGCCACAGGGAGCCCACGTCAACCTTGAAAGCCACAGCCACTCCCCCAGAGGCGGCCGCACCCGGAGCGGACGGACCGCCGGCGCCGTCGTCGAGCAGCACATAGCTGCGACCGGAGGCGACCAGCCAGTTCACGTGCCGGGCGTAGGAGGAGCCGGAGGTGGTCGGGTCGTAGCCGAGCTCGCCGGTAAACATGTCCACGCTGGCCGGCAGCACCAGTGCCTCCTCCTCAGGGGTCGCGAGGTGCACGCCCGCAGCCGCCCAGGCCAGTCCGGGACGCCGTGACAGCGCCGCGCCGGCCAGCGTGCCGCCGTCGCTCTGCGGCACCACCAACAGGGGCTGCTCCCAGCGCTCCTCACGCGAGTGCATGCCGGCCGCGGCCAAGTGCTCCCAGACGGCCTCCACATCCTGCGCCGGCCCCGCGACTGAGCCGTGGCTGGTCAACCGCTTATAGGTGTGCTCCGCAAGCGCGCGGGCGACGTAGTCACCTGCACCGGGGTGTCCCAGTGCTGGTCGGGGCGCCAGGCCAAAGGGCATCAGTGAACCAGTAGCCCACGCGCCTGCCGCCGGGCGCCACCGGTCGTCCGCGACTACATCCCCCCGGGCCCATGCCGGCCAGCGCAGTACCTGATGCGCCAGGGACACACCCGCAACCGGATCGATGGCGCACAGTTGCAGCAGCCCGCTCAACTGGCTCGGGTCAAGCGCGGTGAGCGGAGGCGGCAGGCGGCGGCCAAGTAGGTTCACGGGCAAGAAGCGTTCATCCAGCGGACGTGGTGCCTACCGGCCATCAGGCGGAGGCGACCACGCTCGGGGAGGTGCCAGCCAGGGCCTCCTCCCCGAACTCCGAGCGCATCTGCTCGGCCATGTCCTGGGCGTACTCCAGCAGCGTCTCAACCACCTGGTCCTCGGGAACAGTCTTGACCACCTTGCCGCGCACGAAGATCTGGCCCTTGCCGTTGCCCGAAGCACAGCCGAGGTCGGCCTCACGGGCCTCCCCGGGGCCATTGACCACGCATCCCATGACGGCCACGCGCAACGGAGCCGTCAGGTCCTTCAGGCCGTCCTCCACGGACTCGGCCAGCGACCACACGTCCACCTGGGCGCGCCCACACGACGGACAGGAGACGATCTCCAGCTTGCGCTCGCGCAGCCCCATGAACTCCAGCAGCTTGGTGCCGACCTTGACCTCCTCCACCGGCGGAGCGGACAGGGAGACGCGGATAGTGTCGCCGATGCCCTGCGCAAGCAGGGTCCCGAAGGCGGCGCAGGACTTGATGGTGCCCTGGAACGCGGGGCCGGCCTCGGTCACACCCAGGTGCAGTGGCCAGTCCCCCCGCTCGCTGAGCAGCTGGTAGGCCTGCACCATGGTGACCACGTCGTGGTGCTTAACGGAGATCTTGAAGTCGTGGAAGCCGCACTCCTCGAACAGGCTCGCCTCCCACACGGCGGACTCCACCAGCGCCTCGGGGGTGGCCTTGCCGTACTTCTTCAGCAGGCGCGGGTCCAGGGAGCCGGCGTTCACACCGATGCGCAGGGAGGTGCCGTGGTCAGAGGCGGCCTTGCAGATCTCGGCGACCTTGTCATCGAACTTGCGAATGTTGCCGGGGTTTACGCGCACGGCCCCACAGCCGGCCTCGATCGCGGCAAACACGTACTTGGGGTTGAAGTGGATATCGGCAATCACGGGGATGCGCGACTGCTTGGCGATCACCGGCAGGGCGGCGGCATCCTTGTCCGTGGGGCAGGCCACTCGCACGATGTCACAGCCGGCCGCGGTCAGTTCCGCGATCTGCTGCAAGGTGGCGCCGATGTCGTGGGTTTTGGTGGTGGTCATCGACTGCACCGAGATCGGGGCATCACCTCCGACATCGATATCACCGACACGGATCTTGCGAGTGGGCTTGCGCGGGGCCAGGACCGCGGGCTCCTCACGCACGGTCGGCATACCAAGGGAGATCGCTTCTGTCACGTCCCCAGTATGGCACCGGTGGCGCCTGGACGCCGTGCCGGTCGGATCACAGCGGTGCGCGCCCCGGGGTCGTCCGCTCCCCGCGGAAACTGCGCCGCCACCTAGATGGGCGCAACGATGTCCACCCAAATCAGGACCACCGCCATGACGATCAGCAGGTAGAAGACCACCTGCCCCACCGGCAGCATCCTGGCGGTATCGGCATAGCCGGGATCGGGGTTGCCGTGGGCACGTGCCCACAGTCGGCGGATACCCTCCCAGCAGGCGCCGGCGACGTGCCCGCCGTCCAGCGGCAGCAGCGGTACGAGGTTGAAAGCGAACAGGGCCAGGTTCAGCGATCCGAGCAGGCTCAGCATGTAGAACAGGCGCATCGAGAAGGGCAGGCCCGCGTCCGTACCGGTGCCTGCGCTGGATACCTCCCCGGCGATGCGCCCCACCCCGACCAGGCTGACCAGTCCCTCGGCGTTGCGCTCCTCCAGGCCAAGTCCGGCGGCGACGGCGTGGTACAGGCCCGCCGGCAGGGTGGCAATCGCCTTCAGCGTCAGGCCGACGGCGGATCCCACCACCTGCGGGATCTCGCCCGGCGGCGTGCGCACCGTTCCCAATGCGGGGCCGATGCCCACGTAGGGGCGCAGCTGCTTGACAACCTCGCCCTCGGCATCGGTGGCGGGGACGCCGTCGGCGTTATAGACGGTGCGGGGCACCTCTACGGCGGTGACGGTCAGGGTCAGCTCCTCCCCGTCCCGCTTCACGACGACGACGGCGGGCTCGGTTCCGGCAGCACCAATGGCGGTCTGCACATCCGCCCAGGTGGAGGTGGTCTCGCCGTCCCAGGAGACGATCGTGTCTCCGGCCCGGAGCCCCGCTGCGGCTGCCGGGGAGGCGGGGTCGGCGTCGGTGCATGCGGCGCCGGCGTCGATGTCTGAGGATACGCACTCGGCCACCGAGGTAAGGGTGGAGGTGAGGGCGGGCTGGCCGATCACTCCCAGGGCGAGTGTCAGGCAGATGATGCCCAGGGCGAGGTTGGTGAGGATGCCGCCGGCCATGACCAGCAGCTTGCGGGGCGTGCTCAGGCGGTAGAAGGCGCGATCCTGCTCGTCGGGGCCGAGCTCGGCCAGGGATTCCGCACGGGCCTCGGCAACCATGGAGCCCGGCTTGTCCGGGTGGCCGGGCCGGGCGGGAGGCAGCATGCCCAGCAGCCGCACGTAGCCACCCAGCCAGATGGCCTTGATGCCGTACTCGGTCTCGCCGCGTCGGGTAGACCACAGCCTCGGGCCGAAGCCGATGAAGTACTCGGGCACCTTCACGCCGAAGTGCTTGGCGGGCAGCATGTGGCCCAGCTCGTGCAGGGCGACGGACAGGCCGATGCCGATTATGAGTATGACGATGCCCAGGATGTAGGCGAGGGTGTGGCTCAAGGGGTCTCCTGGTCGGCGGGTACGGTCAGCGGGTGCGGGCGGCGATCAGCTCGTCGGCGCGGGCGCGCGCCCAGGCGTCGGCGGCCAGCACGTCATCGAGTCCGGGCTCGGGCTGCCCGCAGTGGGCCTCCAGCACGGCGGCGTCGATGGCGACGATGTCCAGCCAGCGCAGGCGCCCGTCCAGGAAGGCGGCGACTGCCTGTTCGTTGGCGGCGTTCAGCACGGCGGGGTGAGTGGCGGAGGCGGCCACGGCCGCGCGGGCGAGATCCACGGCCGGGAAGGTTTCGGCGTCCAGCGGCTCGAAGGCCCAGGCGGTGGGCTCAGACCACGCTTGGGGGGTCACCAGGCCGGCCAGGTCGGGGCGGTGGGGCCAGGTCAGTCCCAGGGCGATGGGCAGCCGCATGTCCGGCGGGGAGGCTTGGGCGATGGTGGCGCCGTCAATGAACTCCACCATGGAGTGGACCACGGACTGGGGGTGCACCACCACGGTGATGTCGGCGGGGTGGACGTCGAACAGCAGGTGCGCCTCGATCAGTTCCAGGCCCTTGTTGACCAGGGTGGAGGAGTTGACGGTAACCACCGGGCCCATCGCCCACGTGGGGTGGGCCAGTGCCTGGGCGGCGGTGACACCTGCGAGTTCGGCGCGGCGGCGGCCGCGGAAGGGCCCGCCGGAGGCGGTCAGGATAAGGCGCCGCACCTCACTGCGGCCGGTGAGGGTGGGGCTGGTCAAGCCCTTCTCGTGCACGCCGGAGCGCAGTGCCTGCGCGATGGCCGAGTGCTCGGAGTCGACGGGCACGACCTGCCCGGGGCGGCGCAGGGCCCGTTTTACCAGGGCGCCGCCCACCACCAGGGACTCCTTGTTGGCCAGGGCCAGGGTGGCGCCGGAGCGCAGGGCGGCCAGGGTGGGGGCTAGGCCCACCGAGCCGGTGATGCCGTTGAGGACCACGTCCCCCTCCCCCACGCCTGCGGCGGCGATCAGGTCGGTGGCGGCATCGGGGCCGGTCAGGATCTCGGTGACGGGGTCGGGGCGGCCCGCGCGGGCGGCGGCGTCGGCCAGGGCGGCGCGCAGGCGGGGTATGACGTCGGTGCCGGCGGCGGAGACGGCCAGGCGGGGCACGGCGTGCGTGACGGCCTGCGCGGCAAGCAGATCCAGGCGGCCGCCGCCCGCAGCCAGGCCGACCACGCGGGGCGTCGGCACCCGGCCGGGCTCGCCCGGGGCCCCGGGGTGGGCTCCCAGGTGGGCGATCACGTCCAGCGCCTGGGTGCCGATGGAGCCGGTGGAACCGAGTACGACTACGGCGCCGGAGCCCGCAGCTGTGACAGTCACGCGCCCCTCACTCCACCGACAACAGGACCTCGACGGCCCGGGCGAGGAAACGGTCCACACTGGCCTCGTCGTAGGCCTTGTCCCCACGCGCTG
Organism: Actinomyces sp. 565; assembly: GCF_010365615.1. Taxonomy (NCBI): domain Bacteria; kingdom Bacillati; phylum Actinomycetota; class Actinomycetes; order Actinomycetales; family Actinomycetaceae; genus Actinomyces; species Actinomyces sp. 565. The sequence continues at coordinate 11,596 of NZ_PIZD01000027.1, read as the reverse complement.
CGGGGAACACGGCGGCACGCACCTGAGTGGAGGTCAGGGTGCCGTCGGAGTCGAAGTAGGCGGCGATGCGGTCCATGAGCGCGTCCACGGCCTGCTTGTCATACCCCTGCCTGGTGGCCGGCGCGAAGCGCTCACCGGCCGGGCGCAACAGCCGCGGGTACAGGGTGGTGGCCAGCTGCGCCACCTGGTCCATCCAGGCCTTGCGGCCGTTGGCGGCCACGTACTCGGCACGGCGGCGCTGCAGGAAGGCGGCCTCGAGGCGGTCCAGGGCGGCGTCGACGGCATCGGGCCGGTAACCGCCGTGGACGATGTCGAAGGCGACCGTGCGCACCCCCTCGGAGTCCATCTCAGCCAGTTCGCCGGCGTCGTAGATCTCGTGGGCGGTCTCGAAGTAGCCGTCCACCTGCTCTACGCGGTAACCCTGCTTAAGCAGGCCGACCTTGGGGAACATGTCGCTCATCGGGTGTGCGCCGCCCTTTCCTGGTTGAGCGCCTCGGTGGCCAGCTGGCCGCAGGCGCCGTCAATATCGCTGCCACGAGTATCCCGCACCGTGGTGGTGATGCCGGCGCGCCGGAGCGTGTCGACGAAGAGGTCCTGGACCTGCGGCTCGGAGCAGGTCCAGATGGAGCCGGGCGTCGGGTTCAGGGGGATGGGGTTCACGTGCGCCCAGCCGCGACCGCGGCGGTTGAGCTCATCGGCAAGCAGCTGGGCCCGCCAGGCGTGGTCGTTCATGTCCTTGATCAGGGCGTACTCGATGGACACGCGCCGTCCGGTGGCCTCGAAGTAGTCGTGGGCGGCGTCCAGTAGCTGCCCGACCTTCCACTTGGAGTTGACAGGAATGAGGGCGTCGCGCAGTTCGTCGTCGGGGGCGTGCAGGGACACGGCCAGGGTGACCGGCAGGCCCTCGCCCGCAAGCTTGCGGATCAGCGGTACCAGGCCCACGGTGGAGACGGTGACACCGCGGGCGGACAGACCGAAGCCCTCCGGGGCGGGGTCGATGATCCGGTGCAGCGCCGCCACCACGTTCTTGTAGTTGACCATGGGTTCACCCATGCCCATGAAGACGATATTGGACAGGCGCGCGGGGCCACCGGTCAGGCCGCCCGCCTGTGACAGCGCCGCGGCGTGGCGGATCTGCTCCACGATCTCGCCGGTGGTCAGGTTGCGAGTCAGGCCCATCTGGCCGGTGGCGCAGAAGGGGCAGGCCATGCCGCAGCCGGCCTGGGAGGAGACGCACAGCGTGGTGCGGTCCCGGTAGCGCATAAGCACGGACTCCACGCGCACGCCGTCGTGGAGGGCCCACAGGTGCTTGATCGTACGGCCACCGTCGGCGCGCAGGGCGCGCACCTCGTGGATCAGGTCGGGCAGCAGCTCGCCGCACAGCTGCTCGCGCTGGGCTGCGGGCAGGTCCGTCATGTCAGCGGGTTCGCGCGTGAAGTGCGTGAAGTAGTGGCGCGAGAGCTGGTCGGCGCGAAAGGCGGGCAGGCCGACCTCGCGCAGGGCCTGCTTGCGGCCCGCCAGGTCCAGGTCGGCCAGGTGCCGGGGGGCCTTGCCGCGGGCCGGGGGAACGGCGAAGGACAGGCGGGGGCGGGCGTCAGGGCTGGTGGCGCCCTCGGGCGGCTGGTCGGTGGGCAGCACCTGGACGCGGCCACGGTCCGCAGGGCCGGGCGGGACCGGCGGGCGGGCGGGCGCGCGGCGGCGGTCATGTGCACCTTGGGCATCATGGATGGTGCGCACTGCGACCATGATCCTGTCTGTGCTCCTCTCCGTGATCCTTACTCAACCTTACTGGGCTCTGCTGTGTTTTTACTGTGACCCGCGCCGCGGAACAGGCAACCGCAGGCGCGTACCGGCCGCGGAACAGGCGGCCGCTGGGGCAGCGTACTCGCGCCCGCTCACCGGTGCCACGGCGCTAGTCACAGTTCAAGACCGTGGTCGGCACCTGGGATGCGGCTACCTCACCCCACGAGCAGGCTGAACACGTAGACCACCGGCGCCGCCACCAGGATGGAGTCGAGCCGATCCATCAGGCCGCCATGCCCAGGCAGAAGGGTGCCCATGTCCTTCAGCCCAAGGTCGCGCTTGAGCAGGGACTCCCCCAGGTCGCCCAGGGTGGAGACCACCACGACGGTGGCGCCCAGCGCCGCGCCGGCCGCCGGCGGCCCTCCCAGCGCCCACAGGCAGGCCACACCAGCACCAACCGCGGCAACCAGTGAACCGGCAAAGCCCTCCCATGACTTCTTCGGCGACACGCGGGGCGCCATCGGGTGCTTGCCGAAGTTAATGCCGGCCAGCCAGCCTCCAGTGTCATTCGCGGCCGGCAGGGCAATCAGTGTGAGGACCTTGCCGACCCCGTGCGGCTGGGCCGCCAGCAGTACCGCGAATCCCGCCAAGAAGGGCAGGTACGTGGCGGCGAACACGGAGGCGGAGGCGTTAACGGAGCGGGAGCGGCGTACGGCGTCGTGTGCCTCCGTGCGCAGCACGTCATGTCCGGACTCCTCCAGGACTGTGCCGGACTCCGCCTCGGCCTGGTCCAGGAAGCACCACAGCACACAGGCGCCGGCAGTGGCGATATACGCCCCCAGGGCAACTTCCGCACCCGCATTCCAGGCGCTCACCGCGACCCCGAGCGTGCCGATCCACAAGGGTGCGAGTGGCAGGCGGATCCCCTTGCGCGCGAATGCCCCTGCCAGTTCCCACAGGGCCCCGCACACCGCCAGGACCACCACGCCCACAAAGGCGGCCTTGTTGAAGACCAGCGACGCCAGGACCGCCCCTACCAGGACGACGGCGACCCCGATGGCGGCGGGCAGATTACGCCCGGCCCTGCCGGTGGCGGGCAGGGGGGCGCGGTTGCGCGTAGGCGGCGGGCTGAGCAGGTTGGAAAGCAGACTCACGGTTGGGGTTGGGTCACTGGGGAGGGCGGAATCAGACCTCGAGGAGCTCAGACTCCTTCGCTGCCAGGGCGGCGTCGATCTGCTCCACGTAGCGCTTGGTCAGGCCGTCCAGCTCCCCCTCGGCGCGCTTGACGTCATCCTCGCCGGCCTCGCCGTCGCGCTTGATGGCCTCCAGCTCCTTCTTGGCCTTGGCACGCACACCACGAACCTGCACCCGGGACTCCTCGGCGCGGGAGCGGGCGAGCTTGACGTAGTCGCGGCGGCGCTCCTCCGTCAGCACTGGCAGGGTCACGCGGATAACAGTGCCGTCGTCGGTGGGGTTGACACCCAGGTCGGACTCGCGGATCGCGGTGACGATCTCCTTCATGGCGCCGCGGTCGTACGGGCTGACGATCACTGAGCGGGCCTCGGGGATAGTGATGGAGGCGAGCTGCTGCAGGGGTGTGGGAGCCCCGTAGTAGTCGACCATGATCCCGTTGAACATGGACGGGTTGGCGCGGCCGGTGCGGATGGCGGCGAGCTCGTGCTTGCCGGCCTCCAGGGCCTTGTCCATCTTGTCCTCGGCATCAAGCATGACATCGTCGATCATGGTGGGTTCCTTCGGTAATTCGCAGAAGTTGTTTGCAGATCTTGTTCGCAGAAGTTGTTTGCGGAGGCTGTTGCGGCGCCTGGCTGCGAGGCGCTCGGACGCGTCGGCAACGGTGCCGACGCCCCAGCGGCTCAGTCGAGAGTGACGAGGGTGCCGATATCCTCCCCCATCAGGGCGCGGGTGATGTTTCCCGACTCGCCCATGCCGAACACGCGCATGGTCAGCGCATTATCACGGCTGAGCGCAAAGGCCGAGGCGTCGGCCACTTGCAGCCCGTCGGCCAGGGCGCGACCGTAGGTGAGCCGGTCTAGCTTGACGGCGTTGGGATCGCGGCGCGGATCGGCGGTGTACACGCCGTCGACCCCGTTCTTACCAACCAGCAGCTCGTCGCAGTGGGTCTCCAGTGCGCGCTGGGCGGCGACGGTGTCAGTTGAGAAGTAGGGCATGCCCGCTCCGGCTCCGAACACCACAGCACGGCCCTTCTCCATGTGGCGGATGGCGCGCAGCGGGATGTAGGGCTCGGCCACCTGGGTCATGGTGATCGCTGACTGCACGCGCGCCGGCACTCCGGCCTTCTCGATGAAGTCCTGCAGCGCCAGGGCGTTCATCACCGTCCCGAGCATGCCCATGTAGTCGGCACGGGCGCGGTCCATGCCGCGAGCGGACAGTTCCGCGCCGCGGAAGAAGTTCCCGCCGCCGACGACGATCGCCACCTGCACGCCCTGCTTGATGGCGGTGGCGATCTGCCCGGCGGCGTCGGCGACGACATCGGCGTCCAGGCCCACCGATCCTCCGCCGAACACCTCGCCGGAGAGCTTGAGCAGCACCCGACGGGGGTGTGTGCCGTGAGCGATGCGATCGTCGCGTTCTGGGGACTCACTCATGCGTATTGCCTCCTGGCGGGGTGCGGACGGTTCGGCGGCTCGCGCGTCAGCGCTCGGCACAGCCTACCGTGCCGTAGCCGTCCTCCGTCGGCGATGAGCGGACCGGGTCGCACGTCAGCCTCGGAGAACAGCGGTGGGGCCCGTGAGCGCAGTGCTCACGGGCCCCACCGCACGCACCCCGCAGCGTGCGGGAGTGCCGGGGATTGTCGCCTTAAGACTCAGGCGCCGACGCGGAAGCGGACGAAGCCGGTCAGCTTGCCGCCGGTAGCCGCGATGACCTTGCCGACCGTGGTCTTGGGGTCCTTGGCGTAGGCCTGGTCCACCAGGCAGTTCTCCTTGTAGAAGCCGTTCATGCGGCCCTCGACGATCTTCGGGATGGCCTTCTCCGGCTTGCCCTCGGCGCGGGTGGTCTCCTCGGCGATGGCACGCTCCTTCTCCACGACCTCGGCCGGGACGGAGTCGCGGTCCAGGTACAGCGGGGAGTAGGCGGCCACGTGCATGGCGACGTCGTGGGCGACCTCACCGGCCGCGGCGTCGGTACCGACCAGCACACCCACCTGCGCGGGCAGGTCGGGGTTGGTGCGGTGCAGGTACAGCTCGACGTGGTCGGCGGCCAGGCGGCCGACGCGGCGCACGACGATCTTCTCGCCGATGACGGCCTGCATGGAGTCGGTGAGCTCCTTGACAGTGGTGCCGTCGACGGCGACCTCGGCCAGCGCCTCCGCGGTCTCGGCGCCGGAGTCGATGGCGGCGGTGAGGACCTTGTCGGCGAAGTCGAGGAACTTCTCGTTCTTGGCGACGAAGTCGGTCTCGGCGTTGATCTCCACCAGGACGCCCACCTGGGCCCCGTCGGCGTCGACCACCTTGGCGGCGATCAGGCCGGCGGAGGCGGAACGACCCTCGCGCTTGGCGATGCCCTTCAGGCCCTTGACGCGAATGATCTCGATGGCCTTCTCGGCGTCACCGTTCGCCTCGTCGAGCGCCTTCTTGACGTCGAGCATGCCGGCGCCGGTCTTCTCGCGCAGCGCCTTGATGTCAGCGGTGGTGTAGTTGGGCATGGATATCTCCTGAAATTGCTGAGATTGGAGTGAACGGGCGGCTGCTGGAATCAGGCCTGCTCGGCGGGAGCAGGCTCGCTATCCGAGGGAGCCGCCGGGGCTTCACTCACGGTGGCCGCGGCAGGCTCCGCGCTCGCGGCGGCGTCGGCGTTCTCGGCGCCGGCCAGCAGCTGCGCCTCCCACTCGGGCAGCGGCTCCGCCTCGGCGGCGGGAACCTCGGCCTCCTCACCGGTGCGGGCGCGGCCGGCGGACCGGGAGACCAGCCCCTCCGCGACGGCATCGGCCATGATGTGGGTCAGCAGGGTGACGGAGCGGATGGCGTCGTCATTGCCGGGGACGGCGTAGGTGACCTCGTCGGGGTCGCAGTTGGTGTCAAGCACGGCTACCACGGGGATGCCCAGCTTCTGCGCCTCGGAGATGGCCAGGTGCTCCTTCTTGGTGTCCACCACCCAGATGGCGGCCGGCGGCTTGGCCATGTCGCGGATGCCGCCGAGGGTCTTGACGAGCTTGTCCTTCTCGCGGCGCATCATGAGCAGTTCCTTCTTGGTGCGGCCGGAGCCGGCCACGTCGTCGAAGTCGATCTGCTCGAGTTCCTTCATACGGTCCAGGCGCCCGCGCACGGTGGCGAAGTTGGTGAGCATGCCGCCCAGCCAGCGCTGGTTGACGTAGGGCATGCCGACACGCTGCGCCTGCTCGGCCACGGCGGCCTGCGCCTGGGTCTTGGTGCCGACGAACAGGATGTTGCCGCCGCGGGCGACAGTCTCCTTGATGAAGTCGTAGGCGGTGTTGATGCCGTCAACCGACTGCTGCAGGTCGATGATGTAGATGCCGTTGCGCTCCGTGAGGATGAACCGCTTCATCTTGGGGTTCCAACGGCGAGTCTGGTGGCCGAAGTGGACACCATTCTCAAGCAGCTGGCGCATGGTCACAATCGCCATGAGGGTCCTTTCAGGCGCGCCCGGCGGGCGCGCAGGTCGGGGGACGCCCGCGGCTCGGCCGGGACGCCCGTTTATGGTTGGTTGCTCCCCGTTGACCGGAGGCCCCGTGGGCGGGGCGCGGCTGCCCGGAGCCCGGGCATGGGGCCTGGTGCCCGCGGCGCCCGGCCACCCGCAGTGCTTGCGCAGTGCGGGACCTCGGCCATGGCGCCCGAAAGGACGTTCCCGCCCCACCGATGGCGGAGCGGGCGCGGACACGCGAAGTCAGCCTCGCACCGGCCCGGCAGAATGCTCCGAGCCCGCGCAGGGCTGCGGGCGCGACGTTATCACAGCACCACTGCAGCGCCAGCGGGTATCTGACCCTCGCCGCTCCCAAGCCCCGGCCGACCTAGTGCAGCCATGGCCGACTCGTCGGCAGGGGCAGCGCACCGGTGTCCACAGGCCCGGTTGGAAGCAGGCAACCAGGCCAGTTATTCACAGGCGGACGGTCGCGCAGATGCGCTCCGCCGCGCACCGACGCACCCTGAGGTCATGAGCAACTTCACAGCAACCGCCCCCGGCGCCAACGACTCCACTCCACGCGTCCCCACCGCAGCCGCCAACCCGGAAGGCAGCAGCGAGCGCGCTACCACCCGGCCCGATGGCGCCACTGTGGACGCCCGCTCCCGCCGTGGGACGGGGCTTCCGCGCCCGGGCGGGTGGCGCCGGTCGGCCCGGAGCCTGGCCGTGGCCGTCGCCGCAACGGCCGTTGGCACCGCCCTGGCCCTGGCGCCGACGCCGGTCGCACCCGCGGCAGCAGCCGGGGCCGCACCACGGCCAGTGGTCATGGCCTGGCGGGGCGGCGACCCGAAGCCGCCGCAGGCCTTTGCGGCCGGGACCGCGGCGGAACCCGCGGGGCCGCTGCTCGGGGTCGTGGCCACAAGGGTGCGCTACGCCTGGCCGACGGGCATGGCGACGACGGTGCTGGCCGACTTCGATCCGCCGGCAGTGGTATGGGGCTCCGGGCACCGGGGCGTGGACCTGGCGCTGGCGGCGGGATCGCAGGTGCTGGCGGCCGCGGACGGGACGGTCGCCTTCGCGGGGATGGTGGCCGGACGGCCGGTGGTGTCCATCGACCACGCCGACGGCATCCGCACCACCTATGAGCCGGTGGACCCCTGCGTCAAGGCCGGCGAGGCCGTAGCGCGCGGCCAAGTGATCGGCACGCTGCAGCCCGGTCACCGCGCCGACGGCGCCGATGCCCTCCACTGGGGCGCCCGCACCGGCCCGAAGACCTACGTCAACCCGGTGCGCCTGCTTCAGCCCGCGGTGATACGCCTGAAGCCACTGAGCTGATTGCAGCCCGACCCGCCGCCCCTCCCGGAACTCTATCGGTCGGGGTCGGCCTCGCCGGCGCGGTGGGCTCTGCCGTCAGGCCCGCGGGAAGGCCTGGGCGTAGACGGCGCGCAGGCGCTCGGCGGATACGTGCGTGTAGCGCTGGGTGGTGGCCAGCGAGGAGTGCCCCAGCAGTTCCTGCACGCTGCGCAGGTCCGCTCCCCCGCTGAGCACGTGGGTGGCCGCGGAGTGGCGCAGACCGTGGGGGCCCAGGTCCGGCACGCCGGCGCTGGCGGCCGTGCGGTGGACAATCTCGCGTACGGCCCGCGGCCCGATGCGGCGACCGCGGGCGCCCAGGAACAGGGCCGCCCCGGCGTCGGCGGCGGCTACGGCAGGCCGCACGTCCGCCCAGTCCTCCAGGGCCGCGGCGGCGGGCCCGCCATAGGGCACCGTGCGCTCCTTGTCGCCCTTGCCCAAGACCCGCATGGTGCGACGCGCAGCGTCCACGTCCCCCAGGTTCAGGGCGCACAGTTCGGAAACACGCACGCCGGTGGCGTACAGCACCTCCAGAATCGCCCGGTCGCGCAGTGCCAGCGCCCTGGCCATGCCGGCATCGGCGTCGTCGCCGGCTGTGTCCCCGGCTGCGGCGACGGCGTCGGCCGCCGCATCCAGCAGGGCGGCGGCCTGCGCGGGGGTGAGCACGGCGGGCAGGCGAGCGTCGGCGCGGGGCGAGCGCAGCCGGGCGGCGACGTCGGCCTGCAGCAGTCCGCTGCGGTAGGCCCAGTTGGAGAAGGTGCGGCAGGCGGCGGCGCGGCGGGCCAGGGTGGCGCGGGCCGCGCCGTCGGCGGACATGGTGGCCAGCCAGGCGCGCAGGTCCGGCAGGTCCAGGGTGCCGAGGGCGGGTCCCACGGGTTCGTCGTCTTCCTCGGCGACGCCCAGGAAGGTCAGCAGCTCCGCCAGGTCACCGAGGTAGGCGCGCACCGTGTGCACCGACAGGCCACGCTGCAGGTCCAGGTAGCGGGCGAATGCGTCCAGCAGCTCGGCTCGGGTGGCGCACCCACTCGCGGCCTCCGGTCCCATCTGCCGCCCCACCGCCTCGGGCGCAGAGGATGCCTGACCAGCCTGGGAATCCGCGCGCACGTCACCAGTCTAGTGACTCTTCTGGTTTGAGGATGTGGGTGGGACGCGGCTCGGTCCGCGAGAGCGGTGCCGCGACCGGCATTGTCACTATTGGGGGCAAATGGCCTTGGAACACCGGCCCTCGATTTCTGAGTCGTTGGAATCATGCGGCTTCAAGATTGGCGACTGGACCGGCGGCAGGCGTTTGTCCCGGATTCGGACATTTTTCTCCCCTGACAAGTCGGGGAACACGTGAACAGGCCCGGTGTCCGGCTCACGGACCGGCCTTGCCCCTGCCATATTGCCTCCGTAGCGTACTTGTACGTGCACCCCCGCCGGGTGCCGAATGGGCACACGCCATCGGCTCGGGAGGACTCATGTCGGCAGTTATTGCTACCCATGCGCTACACAAGCGGTTCGGGGACGTGCACGCGGTGCGGGGGATCGATCTACAAGTGGAGCGCGGCTGCGTGTACGGATTGATCGGTCCCAATGGGGCGGGGAAGACCACGGTGCTGCGCATGCTGCTCGGCATCATGCGCCCCACCAGTGGCACTATCTCGGTGCTCGGTGCCTCGCCCGCGACCGACCGCCCACAGTTGCGCCGCCGGATCGGCTTCCTGCCGGGCGAGCTCAACCTCGGCGAGCGCACCAGCGGCGCCGCACTACTGCGCCACCTGGCCGAGCTCAGTGGTCCGGTCGCCCCAGGTCGGATCGAGGGCCTGGCCGAACGCCTCGACCTTGACCTGAGTCGTCCGGTGCTGTCACTTTCTAAGGGAAACCGGCAGAAGCTCGGGCTGATCCAGGCGTTCATGCACTCCCCCGAGCTGTTAATCCTCGATGAGCCCACCAGCGGCCTGGACCCGCTCATGCAGCGCGAGTTCCTGGGCCTGGTGCGCGAGGCGCGCGACGCCGGGCGAACCGTGCTGCTCAGCTCTCATATCCTCAGCGAGATCCAGCATGCCGCGGATGCGGCCGCCGTGCTGTCCCACGGGAGCATTGTGGCCGAGGGCGAGGTCTCCACCCTGCGTCCGGCGGCCGTGTCCCGAGTGCGCGCGGTGCTCAGTGAGGTGACCGCGCAGGAGATTCGCGTCGGCCTGGCAGATCCCGGGATCTTGAGTGATCTGCAGATTGAGCCGGCACCGGGCAATCAGTTGCGCATTCAGGGAACGTTCCGCGGACCGGCGGACGAGCTCGTCAAGGGACTGTCACGATTCACGGTTCAGGAGCTCACGATCGAAGAACCCGATCTGGAGGAGTCGATCCTCAACCTGTACGCCCAGGAGGACCCCGCATGATCCCCTCCCGACCGGCGGTTTCCCGACCCCGCGCCACCGCGCCGATACTGCGTCGGCACCTCGCCGAGGGCGCCCGCTCGCTGCTCGGCTGGAGCGTTGCACTCGCGGCGGTGCTGGCGCTGTACCTGCCGGTCTACCCATCGTTGCAGACGCCCGAACTCGCGGACATCCTCGACGCCTTGCCCGCGCAGCTCGTGTCCGTCCTGGGATACGACCAGATCGCCACGGGTGCGGGCTATGCCCAGGCGACCTTCTTCGGTCTGCTCGGATTCGTCCTTGCAGCCATCGCCGCCACCGCCTGGGGCGCGCACCTCATCGCGGGCGCGGAGGAGAGCGGACGCCTGGAGCTCACGCTCGCCCACGCCGTGGGCCGCGTGCAGTACGCGGCCCAGACCGCAGCCGCACTGGTTCTACGGGTGCTCGGGCTCTCCCTCGTCACAGTGGCTGTGCTGCTGGCGCTCAACCCAGTCGCAGAGCTGGGGCTGTCCACCGCCAATGTGCTGGCTGCTACCGCCTCCTGGGCGGGTCTCGCCGTGCTCTGTGGAACTTCCGCGCTGGCGGTCGGCGCGCTGACGGGACGGAGTGCCTGGTCGCTCGGTGCCGGCGCCACGGTGGCTGCGCTCGGCTATGCACTAAACGCAGTCTCCGGCATGTCCACCGGTCTGGACTGGCTTGCGCACCTGTCACCCTATTACTGGGCATTCGGCGAACGCCCTCTGAGCAATGGCTTTGACTGGGGCGGCCTGGCACTGCTGTGGGGGCTCAGCGCCCTGCTGGTAGCAGTTGCCTGTATGGCGTTGTCGCGCCGCGACATCGGCCGGTGAGACAGGGGAGCGTCCGGTTACCACTGCGCGCCGCGGCGCCTAGGACCAGGGCGGAGGCCACGGGCGGGAGGATCCGGCGGTGGCCTGCTTGCGCAGCACGGGCAGATCCGGCCCGGCACGAGCACGCGCCGCACGCTCACTCCCAGTACGCTTCCACAGAAACGGCGTAATCACGCGGAAAGCGCACAAGCCGAGAACCAGCCCAACCACCTCCAGCGTGCCGCAACCCCCGCGGCGCACGCCGGAGCCAACCAACCCCCACCAACCCAAAACCAAGAACACCGAAATACCAAGCAAAACCGGCTGTTCGCGTTTGGGGGTTTGGTGGGTGGATCGGCAGCGGTTCGGCGAGTGGTGTATGGCGTGCGTGTCCCGGCGGCGCGGCGGGTGGGGAGTGTGGTGTGGCGATCGTGCTCGAGGGTCGTTCTCGGGCTGATGGGGACGTTCTCGGGCTGGCGAGGTCGTTTTCGCCGCGCGGAGGTCGTTTTGGGGCCCACGAGGACGTATTCGCCACCGGGGGACGTTCTCGGGCCGGCGAGGTCGTACTCGACCGGGCGCAGCGGGTCGTTTCGGGGATGACGAGGTCGTTCTCGGGCGTGTGAGGTCGTACTCGACTAACCCGCGCTGGCCGAATACGACCTCATTCGCCCCACACCCTCCACATCGTGGAGGGTTTCG
>NZ_PIZD01000026.1:42451-49344 GCF_010365615.1 Actinomyces sp. 565 | reverse complement strand
GTGGGGCGAACAAACCGGCCACAGCATCGAGATCGACCCCACCTACAGTGAAGTGATCATCGACCAACTCGCCATACAAGCCGCCAACGATCCGGAAGTACGCCAACAGCAAGGACGTGTGGTGTTCACCGGCTCAGCCAAATGGAGTGTTGAGGACCCGGAGGATGCCTCCGAGCGGGCGTTGCCGCCCCAGGCGCTTGCGCGCCTGGGTCCGGTCAGCTCAGACCAGGTGTATGGGTTTGTGCTTCCTCCGGTCCTGGGCGGACCGATCAGCGTGGACAACCTGCGCATCACCGACGCCCACACCTACCTGACCCTGCAAGCACAGCAGAGCGACATCACCATCAGCGACCCCGTAGGCACCAACTGGGGCCAGATCGCCCCGATTATCCGCGCCGACCCGGACCCGACTCCGATAGCGCGGAAAGGAAACTCATGATGGACGACGACACTCCGCACACTGCTCCTAGGCAGGGCGGGACCGGTCCCGCGGACCTTTGGGATTTCACGCCGGTGCCCGAGCCGACCGACCCGGCCGAGCAGGACGCGCTGACCGAAGCGCGTATTCAGCAGGACCTGGTCGCTCCGGAGGATATGGACCTGGCGCCGATGGGTGTTGCTGCACCCGTGCCGGAGGAGTACTTCGAGCGGTTCGCGGATGTCTTGCCACGCTCGATTCTGTATACCTGGCGGCGCCTGGGTTTCGAGGGTTTCGGCAACGGCCTGTTCTGGATCACCGACCCCATCGCCTGGGCACCAGTAGTACACGAATGGCTAAACCCAGTACAAGACCAACTCCCCTTCACCGACACCTTCCACTGCCTAGCCCGCAACGCCATGGGATACATGTTCCTGTGGGGGGAAGATTCCGGGGACTGTCTCCAGATTGACCCCATTTACAACAAGATCGAGTTCAACCGGCTAACCCGTCACACAAGGGGACAGACAGAGGCCCGTGAGCGGGCTGGACGCGTCATGTTCGGGGGAAAAGCCTTCAACTACGCCCATGAGCCTGAGGATGCCTCCGAGCGGGCGTTGCCGCCCCAGGCGCTTACGCGCCTAGGTCCGGTCAGCTCAGACCAGGTGTACGGCTTCATCCTCCCACCCGCCCTGGGCGGACCGATCAGCGTGGACAACCTGCGCATCACCGACGCCCACACCTACCTGACCCTGCAAGCACAGCAGAGCGACATCACCATCAGCGACCCCGTAGGCACCAACTGGGGCCAAATCGCCCCAATTATCCGCGCCGACCCCGCCACCTCCCCACTCAGCCAGGCGAGCGAGTCATGACGGCCAGCGGCAACACGGCCCCCGGCCCTATGGCCCTGCCCGACGAGCACGGCTTCCGCCACGCCCTGGGCGCCGAGGACCCCGGAGCGGTCGCCAAGCAGTACCAGCCCCCACCAGCACGCGACAACCGCACCATGGTGCGCACCGTCTACCACAACGGCCGCAGCCGCGACCTACAGACCAAGGGCGCCGAGTTCGAGTTCCAGCTCGACGGCCAATACCAGATCCTGGCACAAATGCCCGCCAAGGACTACCTGGCCGCCCGCGACCTATTCAAACAACAAGGCAGACAAGGCAACGAAGCCACACGACAAGCACGAAGAGACCTCTACAAGCGACTCGCCGCGCACGGTAACGATCAACTCGGCATGCCTCGCGCCGCGTCCCGCACCTGGGTGCATCTTCCCAGGATGCAGCTGAGGCGGGTGGCTCCAACAATGACGGCTTCGATGCCGCCCCAGTGCACCCGCCGGAGCCGTTGATGCTCACGAGTTTTCTGACTGCCCACAAGCAGGCTTTCCCCCAGGATCACCACCTCTGGCCCCTGCACCCGGACCCGCCGCTGCTGCCGCCAGAGCATGAGATTATGGTCAAGCTCTGCGCCTTGTCCGGGTATGAGCGGGACCAGGTACATCTGCTCACGCCCCGTACCTTCTTCGCCGCTGGAGGCGTATGGGGCGGTGGCGAACCATCGCTGACCACTCCGAATCTGGCACTGGAGCGCCCGCTGTCAAGGCTCATGCTGGGGATTTCCATGGCGAAGAGTCCGGACTTGGAAGCGCGTGGTCTGTCCGACCGTCATCTGGAGTTGGCGGTGGCGGAGGTCGCGCAAATGATGCTGCTGGCCGGCGGCGGAATGACCTACGCGGGTGCCATCGGAACACATGCGCCGGATCTCACGGCGGCGGTAATCGATACCGTCGAGCGCTACGTCAGGGCTGCGAAGCACGAGCAGCACCGGCACAGCGGCACGCATGCTGCTGAGCAAAGGCTCCACCCCGGTGACATGTTCACCCTGACCGTGCCTCGCATGGTCCTGTCGAACCGTGAGGCGCTGGATCAGCTCACGCGTACTACGGAAGCTCTCGCCGCTGTTGGGCGAATCGACGTCGTCGATGAGCACGGACACCTGACCGACGTTGACGAGGCGCAGCTGTGGACTGATTCCGGCCCTAAGGTTCTAGCGCGGGCATACAGCGAGGTTCGGGCGGCGCTTCCACGATTCTGCGACGCCAGGCTGCTGATCGGAGGGAAGACGATATCGGCTTCTGAAACCACTCCCGACGGCTACGTGGGAGCCATTCCAGGGGTAGTTGAGGAGGCCCTGTACACGGTTCGTGCCGGACAGCCCCTGTTCATAGCCGGGGGTTTCGGTGGTGCGGCCGCCGTCCTTGCCCACGAGTTGGGGATTGGAGCCGGTAACCCCGTGTCGGAGGCTTCGCTTGCCGCCGTCCGTGCGTTGCCGGCCTACCGCGACGCCGTCGCGGAGATAGCCGATGGGTTCGATCCAGAACTGACGGGGCTGGATGCCGCGGACCTGGAACGTCTGGCGACCACTCAGCGCGCTTCGGAACTTGCAGGCTTGATCGTACGTGGGCTCAGCACCGGCGCCACGGTTGCTGGAGGCACCGATGCCTAACGTGAAGGTGTTCCTGAGCTATAACGAGGGCGCTGCTGGCGGGAAGGCGGCGCAGGAGCTGCACGACAAGCTGTCCGAGCTGCATGTTGATGCCGTGATGGCACGGCACGCGATACTTCCAGGCACCGACTGGGAGCAAGCAATCCGCGCCGAGTTGGAGTCCAGCGCCGCCCTCGTAAGCGTGGGTACCAAAGGTTACTCGGCTCGTCCGTGGTGCCAGCAGGAGATCGACTGGGCGCTCGGAAGGCATGTGCCTATCCTGTGGATTCAGTACGCCGACGGCGAGTCCCCGGCGGGTTTTCTTGCACGCACCCAAGCACTGATCGCGGATGACCCCGATCAACCGGAGGTGATCGCGAGGGACGTCGTGCAGTGGCTTGCCGGCCAGGAGGCTACGCGGGATGCGCTGGTTGACGGCCTGCTTGAGGCGTTGGAGACGTCTAGTAGCTACAGCCAGACGCGGGGTTGCGCCGATCTGCTGGCTCTGGCCGGACGGCTGAGCGAAGAAGAGTGGGGCAGGGTGGTGCGCGCGGCTGCCGAGAACCGTCAGGTCGGGAACGCCGTCAAGTGGCCGGGCAGCAAGCGGAGACCCGCATGGTCAAAGGGAAGCCACGACGACGAGCCGAGTGTGCTCGACTGGCTTAATGATCGGATCGGGCCCCGGGCCTCGCACGTACAACGAAGGGAGCAGCGGTGAAGACCGAGATCAAGTTCTTCCTGTCCTGGGCGCACGATGACGAGCGCCTCAAGAGGGATCTGCTCGGGCGCCTGCGGACCCGGTTCAAGATACTGCGCAACTACAACGTGTCCTGGTGGGAGGACTCCGTCATCACGCCCGGCGAGGAGTGGGAGCCGGAGATCCTCACCCGGCTGGGCGAGAGCGACTACATCGTTCAGTTGCTCAGCCCGAGTTTTCTCGCTTCAGACTTCGTACGGGCACACGAGGTCCCCGGCGTAGGCGATGCGCCGAACAAGCCGACACTGCCCCTGATGCTCAGGTCCGTGCCATTGCGCGATGACTTTGAGCTGCTGGGCATCGAGAAGCGCCAGATCTACCGGATGCAGCGCTCCGACGGCCAAGGTCACTACGCGTACGGGGACTTGAGCAGCTCCGTACAAAAGGACCGGTTCGCCCGCGAGTTCGTCGAAGGCGTCGTTGATCGTCTGTCTGACCGAGGAGGCTATCGATGAGCAGTTCCAATGAACCTGTGTCACGTCCTCTGCCACCCGCTGAACTATCCGCCCTATTAGATGCACAGGAGCAGCGCCACTTACGAGACGCGTCAGTGGAGGCATACGCCACTGAAAGCGATCCAATCGCGAAGCGGGTGACGGTATACATCAGTTTCTCTACGAAAGACCAAGGCCTGGCCGAGAAACTTGCCGAGGAGATCACCATACAGCTTAAGACCCTCGTTCGTGATGAGTACGAGGTGACGGTGTGGACATCAAGCGATACTCCACTCGGCGAAGACATCACCACGGTTCGCGAGCAGCGTCTGCGCGCGACCTCCACCGCGGTTGTACTTCTCAGCCCGAATTACCTGGACGACGACGATCAGAGCAAGCAGGTTCACGAGCACTTTCCTCGCCCGGTGCTGGTCCGTCTCAAGGAGCTGCCTCAGGGCGCCAGCTTCGCGCCCTTCGACGGCAAAGCCGTCATTCCAGGTCGCGCATACCACAACGCCCACACGACTATGAGAGAAGAGATCGCACAACATGTGGCAAGCAGGGTACGCGATCAGCTTCATCAAGATCACGAGAGATTCACCTACACAGGCACAGCCGACCCTGCTGAACCTGCACAGCTGGCGCGCGAACGTCTCGCTGCAGCGAGACTTTCTGGGAATACAGAATTCATCGAGTCGAAGGCATACTTGGGCAAGTTCTCAGAATCACTCGATCTCACTAACAGCAAGGCAGATGATCACTCTCGCCAGCCCTCAAGCAACCGCTTCGTAGCGATCGATCGACTTCAAAAATGGGCAGTTGACCACTCCGCCCACAGCAACCGCGTTTGCGCACTTCTGGGAGATCTGGGCACAGGAAAGACGACCACCTCCATCCTATTTGCCCGCAGACTACTTGATGAATACGAAGACGAAGCCGACGCCGATGTCCCACTGCCGTTTTACTTCGACTTACGCGACCTCACCACGAGCAGACTCAGCAACTTCGGGTTACGTTCCATGCTCGAGCAGATGATCGGTCAGAGCTCCCCGCACCCGGCGAATGTGGATCAGGTCATTGAGACCATCAGGAGCCACGAATGCATCGTCATCTTTGACGGGCTGGACGAGGTCTTAGTGCACCTGGAGGAGCGCGAGGGCCAGAAACTGACGCGAGGCCTGCTCCAAGTGCTGACGTTGACCAATGACGTCGGCGAAGCCCTCAGCAAGCTCATGCTCACTTGCCGGAGCCAGTATTTCCGCTCAGTCCGCGACGAGATTTCATTCTTCTCCAATCAGAATCGCGAACGGGTTCGTGGCGAGGACTACCTGGTACTCACCATGCTTCCCTTTGAAGAGAAGCAGATTCTTGAGTACTTGGAGCGCAATGTTCCGGATTCGAATCCGCAAAGCCTGCTGGAAATGATCAGTTCCATTCACGACTTGCGCTCGCTGGCAAAGCAGCCGGTCATGCTCAACATGATTCGGGATGTGCTGCCAGATGTAGAACAGGCACTCGCAGACGGACGACGCTTCCGCTCAGTGGATCTTTATGGCCGCTTCGTCGACCGCTGGTTGGAACGGGACGACGGTAAGCACACGCTGAAGCCTGAGCACAAGCGCATCCTCATGAGTCGCATGGCCGTTGAGGTGTGGAAGTCTGAACTACGTACCTGGCCTGCGGACTGGATGGAAACATGGATGCTACGCTTCTTAGATGATCACCGCGAGCTGAAGCTTGAGTACAGAGACTGGATGCCGGACCAGTGGAAGCAGGACCTGCGTACAGCGACCTTCCTCTCACGCCGCGGAGACGTCTTCACCTTCGCTCACTCCTCACTCCTGGAGTATTTCCTTGCCAAGGGCCTTGTCACGTCTCTTCTAGCCGACGGCGCAGCGCTGCGGGAAGCACTCGGCGTATGGGACATTCCCCGTCCAAGCCAAGAGTCACTCGTCTTCTTTGGTGAGCTTCTTGACGCTCTGAACCCGCCTGACCGGCAACGGACACTAACGACCCTTACTCAAGTAGCGCGTGAAGGTACTCCGCGCGCACGGACTCTAGCTTTCTCCTACGTCTTGCTGGCTAGGCAACGCGGTTTCCCGAATATCTCGACCCGTGAGCTCAACTTGGCGGACGTTGATCTCAGAGACTGGCAAATAGGAGGGGAGAACGAGCAGGTACTTGACCTGACGGGCATCGACTTTTCTAACGCTAGGCTGGATGATGCAGTACTCACAAATGTCAGGCTCGATCGCTCAGACGGACGCAACGCATCGCTCATGCGGACAAGATTGATGTCTTGCACGCTCGGATCCGCAAACCTTACAGACAGCTATCTCTCTGGAGCCGTCTTCCGGCACTGCGATTTCACCGGCGCCAATACAACGAATGCCTCAACACACCGAACTCAATTGCTGTTCAGTAAAGCGCCTTTCATGACCCGCGGCACGCTTGTTGCCCCTTGTGAAGATAAGGTCGTACCAAGACATACAACGCTTAGAGCCTTCTCGATGGGTGTACCACCAAAGTCCGTTTCATGGGATCCTGATGGCAACCGCATCCTCGCCGTGGGCGAGGGCGGGATCTGCGTGTTCGATGCTGCCACCGGCGACAACGTACTAGTCTTGACAAGACGTTGTGCGAACTTCGGCGCTTGGAATCCTGATGGATCCCGCATCCTCACCAACGGACGCAACGGGGTCCGGGTGTGGGACGCCACCACCGGCAAGAACACCCTCACCCTCACCACCGAGGCCACCGACTCCGGTGCTTGGAGCCCCGACGGTGCCCA
>NZ_PIZD01000026.1:0-42441 GCF_010365615.1 Actinomyces sp. 565 | reverse complement strand
GTCTACCACAACGGCCGCAGCCGCGACCTACAGACCAAGGGCGCCGAGTTCGAGTTCCAGCTCGACGGCCAATACCAGGTCCTGGCGCAAATGCCCGCCAAGGACTACCTGGCCGCCCGCGACCTATTCAGACAGCAAGGCAGACAAGGCAACGAAGCCACACGACAAGCACGCAAAGAACTTCAGAACAAACTATTCGACTATCGGTTGTCGCTAGAAGATAGTCCGTCCCGCACTCAAGCTCGCGCCTGGGCGCGTGAGGCTATGCGGCAGGTAGCAATCCTGCACAACCCCGACCAGGTCCTGGGAGGCAACCTGAAGCCCTCCCGGGACGCGGGCGGCACGCCAATCCCCGGGGACAGAGGCGTGAACTCCTCCCTAGGAGCGCAGAACCTCAGCAACGCGGCACTAATAGAGGCCGCCGCCGAGCGCCAGGCAGCCGCCGGGAAGGGCCACCTTCCGCTGAGCTTCCAGGTGGTACTGACCAACCGGCGCCGCAACGTCAAACAGCTGCGCGCCCAGCAGCCGCCCCCACCACTGGCCATCCAGCCGCGCACAGAACACGACTCCCGGGCACCCGCACAGACTCTGAGCAAGGCAGTACTCGCCGCCCGCCCACCACCCAGCACAAACACCAACCCGACCACCGCCGCCCGCATCCGCCAAACCCTGGGTATTAACACTCCCAGAAACACGCCCCCGCACCGAAACCGCCCCAACACCACCAACACAAACGGACCGGAGCGCTGACACCACTAGCGACCGCTTCAGCGAGCCGCCCCAAGCCAGTCCACCATGCTAATTCAGTCGTCGAACATGCCGGGCGGCGGAGCCACGTACGGAAGCGGATCGCCCTTCTTGGACAGATTCTCCTCCCCCAAAGCAGCGGTTGAGAACGGCCCATCCGGATCCATCAGCACGGCCATGTGGTAGTCGGCGTGATCGCGCCACCAAGTACTCATGCCCGTCGTCGGATCGAGTCGCAGGTACTCCCAGGCCCGCCACAGCGCCTCCAGCCGGGCTACGGCCTCTTCATACTGCCACCATCTTGCGGCCCAGCAGCGGTGTCTGCCGTCGATCCGCCGCCGGTACATGTTGCGTAGGAAGTCGCGCACGAACTCGTCGACATTACCGAAGTAGGGCTGAAACTCCTCGGCGCCTCCGCCCGGTCCACCGGTTTCAGCGAGCGCCGCCTGACCCGTTAGCAATTCACCTTCGCTCATGACGTCTCCTTCTCCTCGACATTGGCTTCGACAACAGCCAATTCGCTGTCCGCTTCCAGGATGGTTCGCTCGGCCCGCGGGTCATGAGCGGCGATTGATGCCCTCACTGCGTCTGCATGGGGACCGGACATCCAGGGGGTGGTGCGGATCAACGTGGGTCGCGCACCGGATGCGAACACGACCGCACGTCCCTTCGGCAGGGCGGCAAGGTCGGCGACGTCGAGGATGCGCTCTCGCTGCAGCTGGCGGGAGACGGTGCGTTGCGTTCCTCGAGAGTAGGAGGTTGAGGACGATACGCGGTCGTAGTCGCCGACCATCCGGGAGAGGTCTTCCAGGAATGCCGCCTCGGCGACACCCCCTCCGTACACCTTGATGTTCGACGCGCTCCACAGTTTCTTCATTCCTGCCTCGCCCCACACTTCCACGCCCTGAGACCAGGACTGCAGGATCGTCATCAGGACTATTCCGCGTGATCCGTAATGGCTGTACAGGTTCGGGAGTTCGCGCCAGCGGCACACGTTCGCAGCCTCGTCGAGTACGCCAAGCAGTGGCGTGGTCAGGCGCCCGCCGGGGGACCTGGCCGCCATCTCTTCGGCCGCTTCGACGACGGCGACGGTCAGGGCCGTCACCAGGGGGCCGGCGGTGCCGCGCCCTTCTTTCGATAACGAGTAGAGCGTGCCGTCGCCATCCCGCACGAAGTCCTCAGGAATGAACTGCGGGCGGGGGTCTACCGCGCCCTGTGGGGTGACCCAGCGCGCGACCTGACGGTTGGTCAGGCATGAGGCCATCTGCTGAGCGGTGCCGAACACACCCCCACGCTGCTTGTCGGGGGCGGTGACCACCCCGGCCACCTGGTCAGCGGTCAGATTGAATCCGTGATCACGCAGGATGTCCACGGCCGTCTCATCCGTGGGACGGGTGAGCCAGGTGTAGACATCCGTGATTGCGCGGTGGTCGAGTGCAGCAGCCAGCAACAGCCCTGCGAGGAGGTCCTGTCCGGCCGGGTCGAAGTAGGCGTCGGTACGGGCGCCCGGGTCGCGTGAGCCGGAGGCGAAGTGCTCAGCCAGTTTCGCCGCGCGCACCTCGTCGGTGACGTAGCTCAGCGGGTTCCACCACCAAGTAGGTTCCTCCAGGGCGATGCCTTGGGGATCAAACACCCAAACTTGGCCGGAGCCCTCACGCACGTCCCGAGTCGCGTCGACGATGTCACGCTTGTTGGAGGTAACCAGCGCGGCTCCCGGCGCATCCAGGATCGCGGGGACGGCCCGCGAGGTGGTCTTGCCGGTGCGCGGTCCCCAGATGTCGATGTGCATGTCCTCCCATGAGCCGTAGAGCACGTCGCCGCCGTTGAGGGCACGGCCGATTGGCACGCCCGGGGTAGCCGCGACGCCCAGGCGTCTTGCCGTCGCCTGAGCGCTCTTCCGAGTCAGGGAGTCGACGTCACGCCCCCGCCCCATATAGTTGGCGGCACGGTCCACGCGTGAGTGACGACGCCGCAGACGACGCACGCCCAATCCCACCAGGGTGCTGAACGCGATGACAACGACTCCGATACCACCCGTCACCCACCAACCGGCGGATCCGGGCCAGGGCAAGTCGCCTCCGAGCAGACCGAAGGCCACGGCGAAGGGGTTGCCGGGTACTTCAAGTCCCGTGCCCGCCAAACGGTGTCCCAGGTGCATCGCGGCATATACGACGCCCACCACAATGGCCACCAGGACGATAGCTACCCACAGGAGAATGACCTCGCCGGACATGCCCCCAGGGTCGCGACGGCGGTTACTAGCGGTACTCATTGGTCTACTTCCTCCTGGACCGGAACTGCGGATTCGGATCGTCTGCCCACGCGCGACTGCTCGTGCCAGAGCCTGTTGGTGTCGTTGATGGACAGCTCCGTGGCTGTGAGTTGGACGTTTACGGGGATACCCGGACGGCCGCCGACTTTCACAAGGAACTTGCCACGGCCAGGAGGCTCTGCCTCGCGGCCGGTGGCCGGGTCCCAGGCGGGCGGGTCCTGCCAGCCGATGAGCATTTCTTGCTCGGCACGGGAGAATGGCACTGCGGCCGTGAGTTGAGGCATCTCCGCCGACGGCAGTCCGCCGCATATCACCATCCCCGAGCGTTCCACGAACCCCCGGGCCTTCATCCGGTCCTCCTCGTTGGCCAGGGCGAGCAGGTCGCTCATGGTGTGGGAGATCATGGCCATGCCGACTCCGCGCTGGCGATTCAGACGGGTGAGGGCGTCGACGCGGTCGACCATTCCGCGGCCGGCGCGCAGGGCCCGCCATAGTTCGTCCAGAATGACGAAGTAGTGGCGGCGCGGCTCAAGTCCGGCATCAGCCAGTGCGTTGGCGACGTTGACGGTGCCGAATCCGGCCGACCAGCAGGCCAGCAGTGTGGCTGCCTGGAGATCCATCTCCGAGTCGTCGATCGCGGAGACGTCGTAGACAACCGGAGCGTCTCGCCGCATCGGATTGGTGGTGGGACGCGCAAAGGTCTCGCCCAGGCGGCCGCCGCCCACAAGGCCAATGAGGGAGGCCTCGAGGTTCTCGGTGATGGCCTGGTAGCGGGCGTCGTCGCCGCGGTCGAGCGCGACTGCGCGCACCTCTGCCGGCCCTTCCTGGATCACGCGCAGCAAGTCGCCCAGGACGGGGACGCCGTCGTGGTGGGCATCCAGATACTTCAGTGCCCGGTCGATGATGGTCTCTTCACGGTCGGTGGGTGGCGAGGAACGCAAAATGGTGAGTAGGGCAGAAACCATGGTGTGCCGGCGGCCGTGCGCGTCGGCCAGTACCTGCGCTGCCTCACGCGTGTAACCGGCCTGGCGCAGCCGAGCCGCGGCTTCGGCAGCCTCGCCTGGATCCAGGATGTTGAGGTACCCCCGACCACGCCCAAGGGTGATTACCTGCCCTCCCAGGGCCTCAATGAGGTCGACGTAGTCCGGCTTGAGGTCACCCAGGACCAGCGGCATGACGCCGTATCCTGCCAGGCCGGTGGCCATTCGGCGCACGATGGTGGACTTGCCCAGTCCGGGCTTGCCCAGCACGAATGCGCTCGGGTTGGAGATCAGCTTGGCCCGCTGGAACCAGGAGATCGGGTCGCAGCACAATGTGGCGCCGGTGTGGATGTGGCGCCCGAGGGGCACCCCAACCATGGGTGTGCCGGTGCCGATCGCGTACGGCCACAAACCGCACACCTGCACGGTGGTGCCCCGCCACTCGTCGGCGGCCTGCACGTAGCTGGAGGAACCGCGTCCGCGCCCCAGCCAGCCGCGCATAGGCGGCCGCTGCGGGCGTACCTCCCGCTTGCGCTCAGCCGGCTTCCGCTTCCGCTTACCGAGTAGCTGGCGCTGCTTGCGTGACGATTGCTCGCTCATAGCTTGTCCCTCAGCTCGGCCGGAACCTTGATGTGCTTCGGCAGCACCAGCCCCAGGGGCAGGGCTGCCGCGAACGCGGAGTCCTGCGAGCCGTACACGGGTCGCAGCCGCAGGCGGGCGGTGGCCGCAAGGTTGTCGATGGCGGCGCGTGCGTCGGCCTCCTTGGCCCGATCGGCGACAGTGGCGGTTACCAGCATGCCGAACTGCGTCAGGCCCGCTCCAGATGCCTCCTCCTGGGCGGTCGCCGCAGCCGCCCGCACTGCGAGGCTGTCGCGGGCCGCGGGCTTGTCCGTGGAGGTCATCCGGAACTCAGCCGCACGCAGGTCCGCTTCCACGATTGCGGCAGCACGTGCTGCATCAATGGGTCGGTAAAGGAGGGTCACACGCTTGCGGTCGACGTCTCGGTGCGGCGCCAGCAGCCGCGCGAGGATGCCAGACTGCACATTGCCGCGCGGCGCTTGCGTCATGGACCAGGTGCACGAATAGGCGCTGTCATGCCGGTAGCCGTCCCAGGAGGCCTGGGTGGCGGTAGGGCCGACGTCGGGCCATGAGAGCTCGGGCACCTCACCTGCCGCATGCGCCTCATCAATCAGTGTGGCCGCGGCCGGATCGTAGGCGACCCGGATGACCTCGCACAGCTCCTGGGCGGACAGTGGGTGGGCAGCGCCCGCCCCGGTGGCCTGCAGGCCGGCCGTCAGCCCGGGCAGACGGGCCGCCAACTCACGGGCCATTTCCTCGGCCTTCCGTTTGCGACCGCCGGATCGTGGGGCAGCGCTGAAGGTGACGGCGACGAAGGCTCGCACGGTGGAGGAACCAGCCGGGTAGCGGTCGACGACCTCACGCAGCATCTCACGGGCGAATGCGGGCGACTCCGGATCGATGCTGGTGCTCACCTCTCGGCGCAGTCGGGTACCGGAGTCGGGCGCGGTCTCAATCGTCACCGAAGCGGCTTCGATCCCAGGCTCATCGCCCAGATTCGCCAGCCAGTGCCCCCAGTCTGCGACCCAGATGTCGATTTGCTCCTGATCAACCAACGCCGCGCCGTCGGGCTCGGCACCGATGACCACCGAGTACGAGCCTGTGGCCGGGGTGTACAGGAGGGCGAACTCGCGTCCGTAGGAGTCCCTGTGCTCGCTCAGCCGGGTGGGAGCAGCAAGCCCGGGCAGCTGGTAGGTACCCCACAGCGTGCGTCCCAGCGGGCCCGAGCGGTAGATGGTCAGGCCCCGCGAGCGCGCCGACCACCAGGCGATGCGCGCTCCGCCTCGGGAAATCAGGCTCTTGCCGTGGGCGTCTTTGGTCAGTACCGCCAGCATGAGCACGCCCAGGAGCGCGGCGACTCCCAGCGCGTGCAGCAGGTCGGAGACCATTACGGTGATCACCACGATGATCAGTCCGGCCAGCAGCAGGCCCGTGCCCACTGAACCGAGCCCGAGAATTCCGGGGGATGCGGGCCGCTGCCAGTTCCCGTAGGTTCTCGGTCCACTGCGCGTCTCAACGGCTGCCATCCGGACCACCTCCTTCACCGGTTGCTGCATCGCCGAGCGACTGCGCCGCACCCACCGCCGTATCCATTGCCTTCTTGCCCACATCAACAGCGACGCCGGCGGCGATTCCGATTGGGCCGGCGGCCGCACCTGCTGCGGCTGCTCCACCACCGGCAGCGGCTCCACCGGCGGCAGCACCGCCTCCAGCTGCTCCACCACCGGCGGCAGCGCTTCCGCCTCCCGCGCCCGCACCTGCCGTACCCGCTCCCTTACCTCCGGCAGCGCCGGCACCTCCACCCGATTTGCTGCCAGCCGTACCAGACTGCGGTGCGCCATCGGCCTGCCCTTGCCGACTCATCTCGCCCTGACCGCCGCCAGTGGGCGCCTGCGTAGACGTGCCGGACTTTCCATCGGAACCGCTCCTACCGCTAGCGCCCGAGGGGCCTTCAGAACCCGAGGAGCTGCCGGAGGCCAAGCGTCCCAGCTGAGCAGCACCGCTAGGCAGCGAAGCCAGTGCACCGGCCGCCAGTGCGCCGCCACCGGCACCCGCAGCCATCGAGCCGACCATGGGCGTAACGAAGCGCATGAGTGCAGGCATGGCGAAAAGCGCCAGGATCATCAGCATGAGACCCGTAAGCACAGCCAACAGCCCGCTGCCATCATCCTTGAACACATCTGTACCTGCAAGCTGGAAAGCGGTGGCGTAGATGATCGCAGCGGCGGGTTTGTACAGGACGAAGGCCACCAGCCAGGAGACGCACTTCTTGAACCAGCCCTTACCCATCTCCGTATTGGTGAAGGATGCCGCGAGCGGCAGGATGCCTGTAAGAATGACCAGCATCCCACTGCGCGCAACCATCAGCACCACCTGGAACGCGGCGGCTAGGACGGCTATCAGACCGAGAATAATGATGAGCATCGGCCCCAAGGAATCGACCGACTGCCGCGTAGTGAACGCGAGTAGCACCAGCATGTTTTCACCGAAGCAGGTAGACCCTGCCTCGGATACCCTGCAGTCCAGGGAGCTGTCGATGATCCAAACCGAGAACAGGTCGGCCGACCGGATCAGTATGCTGACCACAGTCACCCCGGCACCCGCGACCACCACCAACGTCAGCAGACTTTTCACCACTTCACGACCCGGCTCCGCACGCTGCTCCCACGCCATACGCGCACCGCCGACGATCACGGAGAGAATTGCTGTCGCGCCCATGTACCACCACAGAGCCGATTGAAGGAACAGCGCCGCTCCGCCGACGCGGCTAGGCCGGGTAGGAATGAATCCGCCCACCAAGGCGCTAGCGCCGGATATCAATACGACCGCGCATAGGATGAGGCCCACCCTCCCGACGGCCATCACACCTTCTCCGGCCCGCATACGCGTGGCGATCATGGCACCCAGTATCAGCAACGAGAGTATTGCGACCGCAAGACTGACCCACACCACATAGTCCATGACCCTCTCGAGATTGAGACTATTCGGCGGGATCTCATCTGCCGATATAGCGGACTCAATACCACCAGAGTCCGTCAAGTCCGGCGTGCCGACATTAACCCAGATTGTTCCCACGGAAGCTACCGCCCTGCCGAACGCTTCCATCACCGCGTTCGCGAGGTTGTCAACAGCACCCCCAACCACCTTTGACGCCGAGCAACCAACAAAGTCCGTAGTCCACTCGCGAAAACCGCACATCATATGTCACTGACTCCATGAAATATAACCTGTGATATCAGGTATACGTTCTGCGCTACCTACATCCTCCGCGTCAGAGGGCAGTTTCCAATCTCCCTCCGACCACACAAGTGGAGCAATTACCGACATATAAAAAGACTGCCCTTGAAGAGAAACTGCCACCGCAACGTCAACTTTGGCCTCATTCCCATCATAGGAGAGCAACCGAAATCCCGCTATACGCAGCCGTCCGGTCTCCGCGGAGCCGTCATCCTCCGACAAGTCTTCAGACAGCTGTTGATCTCGATATGGCCCCGGAGCGATAAAATAATCCAAGAACTGCCTTGCCACATCCGGATCGGCACCAATAATCGACGCATAAGCAGCAGCATAAACCGCACCTTCTGGCGAACGCTGGAAACAGTACCGATAGCCGGCATCGGCGGTCGCCGCAGGACCATATTGCGCCGACACAGGATACGCCGCAGAACCCTGATAGTCCCAGTAGTCAACGTCGGGCGCCTTCGCGAGGCGGGCACGCTCCGTCACTTCACCAGTTAGCCCGCACACGCTCGTGCTGGCTGAATCCTCGTTGCTTGCCGGAGGCTCCGGGGACGCAAAGGGCGTTGGCGCCAATGTTGTCGATACCGCCGAGGCGCTCTCCGGCGCGGGGTCGTCACGCAGCACATTGGTCACGCCCACCACGATCCCAAGCACCGCGATCAACACGACTACCAGCGCGGCAGCGATGAACCCCGGCCGGCCGAACGCACCGTGCTCGCTGTTCTTTGCGTTGTTATTTTCATTCGTCACTGTACTTAACTCCTCGCTCATAGTCCTGTATTCAGGCGGACAGGGCTCATGAGTTGTGTCCGCTCACCATACTCAACTCAGGGCTAATGATGAGATCACGCCGCCACGTGATATACCCCGACGCAGCGGGAAGCGCCGCAAGAATAAACGGCGCAGTTACGCTGGCGTCGGCCTTCCATTCCCCGCCCTCCCAAATTAGAGAATAGATGATCGATGGCGTCACCCCGGTGGATCGTTGAAAACAACAGCGATAGCCGGAACCAGCAGTGGCACTGAGACCGTATTGCTCAGAGACGGGACAGGCAATGTCTCCTTGGTCTTCCGAGTAGTCGACGTCGATCGCCTTCGCAAGGCGAGCCTGCCCCATGACTCCACCGGACAGTCCGCACACGCTCGCGCCGGAGACGCCGGCGCCTTCGGCTTCCTCTGAGCTGGCCTGCCCCTTAACTGACGAGGAACCCGACGAGCGAAGCGGCCGCAGAGATCACGATAACGCCTCCGAGCGCCATACCGATCTTGCCAACGTGTTCTCCGCCCTCGCCCCGACGCGACTGAATTGCCATCAGCGCACCGGCAACGAACAAGCCGAGTATGCATACCGCCAGGGCGATCCACTTGGCCCACCCCATGATCGAGGTGAAGCCCTCGGTGCCAGGCGGCTGGACCGGCTCCGGATCAGGAAGATCGAGAGGCAGTGACAACATGGCCTCGGTCATGACCTGTGTGACATGTGCAATAACCATCAGTGTTCCTTTCGTTTGCCGACGCCATCGGCGTCCACATCGGTTGTGTTGATCAGCAGGTGCAAGTCCTTGATGAGCCGCCGCACAGCTCGAGGCGACTCCGTCTGCTCGGGCGGCTCTCCCAATCTCCAGGCCTCCACCCAGGGCAACTGCCAGGCACGGGGCACACCGCCACCTACCACCTGCGCGAGGTCCCGCAACGGTCGCGGCAGCCGGCCCGGTGCATCGGCGATAATCACCAGACCGAGGAGCTCAACATACGGGACTGCACCCGCAGCCCACTGGGTAGCTGCGCTCTGAGCAGCCTGCAGTCCGTAAGCGCTGGACCGCGACACGAGCACCACGCGCGCACGCTCGTTGTCCGGCGGCCGGGGCCAGCAGTGTCCGCCGCCCCGCCACTCGGGCACCAGCGCGGACAGGGTCGACTCGCCTGCTCCTCCGTGCGCCCCCACCCACCACAGAGCGACGTCACCCGGGCGGTCACAGGATGGGAGCCGACCATGCTCGGGCGCAGACACGTGTTCCTGCGGAGCGGCAGGCCCAGTGAGCGCAGGAGTCACGTCCGAAACCGGCGCTTCCGGCTCTGGATCGGGCTTCTTCTGCGCGAGCCACGGGTTGGTAGTGTACGGCACAGGAACATGTCTCCTCGGTAATGATTCGACCAACGTAGCGGGGTGACGGCAGCGAGTGTACACACTCCGCCAAATAACAACAAGGTTGACAAGATCACTGTAATATAGTTTGCTATAGCACAACGTTACCCAGATATCGTAGCGCCAACTTGCGCCAACCAGCATGCGGACAGCCTCGGCGCCCCAACGGCCAGTCCGCGCAGCCACAGGGAGGATCACGCATGGGAGAACTGACATGGACCCCTTCGCGCCTGCTGCTGCCGCTTGCGGCGTTAGCGGCCATCGTCTCCGGATGCAGTACGGATGCCCCACCTGAGGCAACGTCCAGCTCCACAGCGACCACGCCGGTACCGACATCGCCCTCTGCCACCGCGACCGATTTCAAGCGCCCCGATCCGAGTCAGTTCACTCTCGCCCCCGAGGGTTCGGTTGACGAGGACACCGGCCAGACAATATCCCCAGACCCCGCCGTGTGGGACGATGCTTCGCGCGAGGCTGCGATCGACGCGGCAGAGGCGGCCCTGGAAGCGTTCGCACACCCGGAACTCGACTATGACACCTGGTGGGCAGGCCTGGACCCGCACCTAACCCAGGAGGCCGCCGAAGTCTACGTGTACGTCGACCCCGCGAACATCCCCGTGCACGAGCTGACCGGCTCCGGATCCATCATTGAGGACGCCAGCGCCTATGTGGCGACTGTGAAGATTCCCACCGACGCCGGCCGCTACGACGTCCTGGTAATCCGCACCAGCGGCAGCGCCCCGTGGCTGGCCAATCGCATCGTGCCGGTCGAAGAGGCGTAGCAGTAGTGGACCAGAAGTCGACTACCGCTCTCATCATCGTCTGCCTGGTACCGGTTATGGTTCTGCCCCTGATCATCAGTATTGTGCTGCTGGGCGGAGACGACGACTCAGACACCTGCACTCCGGTGAGCTCACAGGCGGGCGGATCAGTCAACCTCGGCTCGGTACCGGAGGGGCCAATAGCCGGATACGGTCACGAGCAACTCGTCAACGCCGCCTACATCATCCAGGCCGGACATGACCTCGGGCTGACCACACGAGACCAGACCATCGGCGTGATGACTGCCATGGCCGAGTCAGGACTGATGGTGCTCGATTACGGGGACGCAGTGGGCCCGGACTCCCGCGGTCTGTTCCAGCAGCGCGCCAACGGCGCCTGGGGCAGCGAGGAGGACCGGATGGACCCGTACACCTCCGCCACATACTTCTTCAGGGTGCTCCAAAGTATTGACGACCGTGAGTCACTTGCGCCCACGCTCGTAGCACACCGCGTCCAGGCCAACGCCAACCCGTATGTCTACGAGTCTCACTGGCCGGCCGCCGTCACCGTCGTCGAGGGCCTCAGCGGCGTCCAGGGCATCAACGCCGCCGAAGCCGCCCAGGGCTCCAACCAGTACGCCCTCGGCGACGTTCAGCCGCAGACGGCGATTGTTGCGAACAAGGTCGGGCCGATGTTCGGCATCAAGACCGTAGGCGGATATCGAGATGCGACGAGCCCCTACGACGACATGACCTACGGTCACCCCGCCGGCCGCGCTCTGGACTTCATGATCAACGACCTTCCCGACGGCAAGGCCGTGGGTGACCGTTTGGCCGCCTACCTGCAGGAGAACGCCGAAAGCCTCACGGTCTACTACATCATCTGGCAACAGCGGATCTGGATGGCCGGGGATCCACCCGACGCATGGAAGTTGATGGAAGACCGTGGTAGCGACACCCAGAACCACATGGACCACGTACACCTGTCACTAGACGTCTCAGGAGAGGTCAGCGTCCCCGCAGCAGACGATTCCTGCACCACCAAGAGCAGCACGACCTCGACCACCACGGTGAGTCATGACGGTTGGGCCTCGCCCGGCGCAGGCCCGGTGACCAGCTCGTACGGCATGCGCGTTAATCCGGTTACCGGTGTCTATCGCCTACACGCCGGCACCGACCTAGGTGGCGGCGGCTGCGGCGGCCCCATATGGGCCGCCCAGTCCGGAACCGTCACCGTGGCGGGAATGGTGGATGGCACGGGCATAATCACCATCGATCACGGCGGCGGCGTGGAGACTTCGTACCTGCACATGTACGAGAACGGCATCCAGGTCAGGGCGGGCGACAAGGTGACTGCCGGCCAACAAATCGGGCTGGTCGGCTCCTCCGGGAACTCCACCGGATGCCACCTGCACTTCGAAGTCCACCTGGACGGTTCCCCCACTGACCCGGTGCCCTACATGGCCCAAGTCGGAGTAACGCTGGGCGACTGATAACGACGGAACGGAGACAAGACTATGACTGAACAAACTAAACCCGCCGACTGGCCGCGCGTGGAGGCGATCATTAACGCCGATGGCACGGCAGAAGTGTCAATCGGTGGACGGGCACATCATTTTGCCGCCGACAGCATCGACGCCGCTCGTCCCGAAGTGATCGCGCTGATCGCGCAGCACGCCGCACAACTCGGCCGCCCGCTGCGAGCCGTGACCAACGATCCGGACGGTCAATGGCCCCTGATCATCCACGCCGACGGCGTCGTCGAGAACGACCCAACCACACCGGCCCGGCCACACTCACGCCCTCAAACCGCGTCGGAACCGACAGCTCAAGTGGAACCAACGTCTCAACAGACAACGGTTCCACATACACAACCCGAGCCGGCGTCCCCGCCTGAGGCATTGACTCAGCCGCCCGCCCCATCAATGCCCGTCTCTCCCGCTCCTCAACAGGCACCGCGACCGCGGCAGTCCTTCCTGGTGCGGGAGCAGACCGAGGAGCCCGCGACGCAGGGATGGCGAGGAGTTGCCGCACGGCTAGGAATCCGCGTGGGCCCCAGCGAGACCGAGCGTGCCGAACGGGCCGATGTGCAGGCAGTCAGCCAGCACTGGCCAGGTCCGCGCACGATCGCGATAGTCAACGCCAAGGGAGGAGCCGGCAAGACCCCGACTACCGTGCTACTCGCCGCGGTGTTCGCCCGCTACGGCGGTGCCGGTGTGCTTACCTGGGACAACAACCAGACCCGGGGAACCCTGGGATGGCGCACCGAGCAAGGACCACACGACGCCACCGTCCTGGAACTGCTGCCCCAGGTTGACCGGCTCCTGGGCACCGGAGCCCAGTCCGCCGATCTCGCCCACTTCGTGCATCACCAAACCCGAGACCGCTTTGACGTGCTTCGCTCCAAGCCCACCGCCCTATCGGCGGACCAGCGCGTGGACGCCTCGGATGTGGATGCAATCCATCAGGTCGCCTCAAAGTACTACCGGCTGATCTTCGTCGACTCGGGCAACGACGAATCCGACCCCATGTGGCTGCGGATGATCGACCACACCGACCAGCTGGTGGTCGCTACTACCACCCGTGACGACCACGCCGAAGCCGGCGCCCTACTGCTCGAGGCCCTCACCAACCGGGACCAGCACGGCGCCGACCTCGCCCGGCAAGCGGTGGTCGTAGTCACCCAGGCGGACCCTCGCGCCCGGGGCAATGACATTGAACGCGTCGTCAACGGCTACCGCGACCTGGCGCGCGAGGCACGCACCATTCCCTATGACCCCGCCATGGTCGACGGCGTGCTCCGGTACGGCTCGCTCAGGCCCGTTACGCAGCGGGCTTGGCTGGGAGCTGCGGCGGCGGTTGCGCGGGGCCTGTGACAACGGCGGCGGTAGCAGCGGCGCAGGGCCGATGAGACCTTAGCGTTACTAGTTAGGTAGGGTTCGGTTCATGATTGCAGGTATGGACAAAGCCGCCTGGCATGAGGCGTGGCTGCACGCCACCCCGCAGTGGGTGGACGCCAGGATGGACGAAGAGCTGGAGTACAACGGCTGGTCGCCGATGGGGGCGGGTCGCCCGGCCAGCCGGGAGCACCTGGGGCGGTTCAAGGACGTGCTTCCGGCCTCGGTGCTGCAGCTGTGGCGCCGCTTCGGCTTCGACGGCTTCGGGGACGGGCGCTGGTGGTTCACCGACCCCCTGCAGTGGCAGCCAGTGGTGGACGCCTGGCTAGAGAACACCGAGGTGCCCTTCCCCGAGCAGAAGTGGTGGTGCCTGTCGCGCACCGCCATGGGCGACATGGATCTGTGGGGGGAGGTCTCCGGCCCCGCACTCACCATCACCCCCACCCTGGGCTGGATACGACCAAACGCCGGCAACGCCCGCAAGATATCCGACCCGGTGATGCGCGAGCGCAAGGGCTGCACCACGCTGGTGTCGGCACGGGAGGATACGTTCGAGGATGATGACACCGGGCAGCTGCTGGTGGACTGGGCCATCGAGCACCTGGGCATCCTGGGCCCGGGCCAGGTCTACGGGCTGACCCCCGCATACTGCTTCACCGGCAAGGCCAGCACCAGCCAGATGGGCATCGAGGACGCGACAGCCCACCTGACCTTCCTCGCCCAAGCCCAAGAACACCAACTAGTAGAGGACTTCTCCGACGCAGTCTCCGGCATAGCCGCAGGCATCGCCAACACCACCAACAACGGCGGCGGTAGCGCCGATGACCAAGACGGGGACACCAGCACCTCGGAGGCCGACTCCTGATGCCCATACACCCCGACAACCCCATCCTTGCCAACAACACCGGCACAGGCTTGCCGGCTGCGGATATGTTTACCCCGGGGCGCGCCGGTGGCAGGGATGTGCTGGTGTGGGAGGGGGATGCCGCGGCTCCGACCAGCCCACTGCCCTGGCACTCCAGGGAACCGGTGGAGGTCTTCTTCCACACCGGGCGCGGACCTGGCACCAGGGCGGAGCCCCAGGAGTTCACCCGCCAACTAGACCGCCAACTCTCAGCCCTGTCACTCCTGTCCGCCCAGCGCCTGCTAGAGGGCATCCGCACCTACCGGGAACAAGGCCGCGAGCCCATGTCCGAGGCCACCAGAAAAGCCCGCGAGAACTTCATGAACCAGGTCATGCGCGAACTGGTGGACGAGTATGACTTCTCTAAGCAGGATGCTGAGGAAAAGCGCGATGAGATCAATGATGCCCTGGTGGTGCTGCACGAGTCCGACCAGATCACCTTCGGCCCCTCCCAACCCGGGATGAGCGCTAGCGGACACCCGTCGATGGGGCACAAGCCGGTCAACTCCTCCATCGGCTCCCAGGGCAAGTCCATGGCCACCGCACTCGAACAAGCCGCCCTGGCCATCCCCGCCGAGCAGCGCCCCGGCGTACGCATCCTGATGCGAGCAGTACTGACCGACTCCCCCAGGCTCACCAAGCAGCTGCGCAGCGGCCAGGCGCTACTGCAACCCCGCTCACAAGCACAGCGAGCGGCCACCAGCCCCAGAGCACCACCCTGGACCCCCACCAAAATAGCCTCCGACATCGCCGCCGACCGTCTTCCCTGGCAACCACCCACATCATCCCAGACCAGGAAGCCGCGTGCGCAATCTCCTACAACTCCGGTACAGCAGGCCCCCCAGGTCCGCCAGCAGTCCGGACCCGCTGCGGCTAACCCGCCCCCCTCGCCGTCGGCACCCAGCCCCGGCGGGAACCCCGACAAGGCCGCCTTACGCCGCATCTCCTTCCCACAACCAGTCTCAGCCGGGCTGCGCAAACCACCACCCCACAAAACCACCCCCACAACCAGACCCCGCACCAACCCCCACCGACCCCACCGAGGACTAGACCGATGACTCACCGACGTCGAGGGCATAAGCGTGCCCGTGAGCCTGGCGGACCGAGCGGGGCACGCACTGCCAGTAACGGTAGGGTGGCGACATGAGCGTTGTGGGACCGTCATCGTCGGCCGTGCTCGGACGGGAGCAATGGCAGCAGCGGGTCCTGCCCGCTCTGAGCGGCACGATCCTCGACATGGGCGCGGGCAACGGAACGGCCGCATCAATGCTGCATCCCGCAGTCCACTGGCTGGCACTAGAACCCGCACCGGGGCGTAGGTTGGCGGCCGCAGTGAAGTCCAGACCCCGCTCTCGGTTGCTGACGGCACCCGCAGAACGGATGCCCGTGGAGGACGCCAGCGTCGACGCGGTCATCTGTTCCACCGTTCTGTGCTCGGTGGCCGACCCGGAGCTCGCCCTGACCGAGACCGTCAGGGTGCTGCGCCCCGGGGGCGTGCTGGTGTTCTACGAGCACGTAGCCGCCGCGCCCGGGTCGGCTGCTCGCCGCATCCAGAGGTTCGCAAGCCCGATCACCCGCCTGCTTGATCACGGATGCGACCCGTGCCGGGACACAGCCGACACAATCAACCACGCGGGCTTCTCCCACGTGCACTTGGAGGCGCCGCACGTTGACGGGGTGCTAGGCCGACTCACGCCGTTCATTCACGGTCACGCCGAGCGCTGAGAGGCACCTGCGTCAGTTTGGACCGCCTGGCAGGCACTCTCAGACGGTCCAAGCGCAAGAACGCGGCCCAACTGAAGGAGCCCGGCCAAACCGGGGAGGTTGACGCCAAGCCCCCGCGACACGCCGGCCAAAAGCACTACGCCCGAACCACACACGCATTCGCTCTGATAACCAGAAGATGGCGAGGCCCCCGGGCGGGCGCCTGCCCGGCCCGAGGGCCTTCGTCAGTGAGGGGCTCCGCGCCCGGGTTCCCACATCCGGGGGAGCGCCCTCCTTCGCCGGAGCGCCCGGCCCGGGCTCCCTAGTACCCGGACCGACCTCGAACCGGGCCGGTCATCGGGTTCCCCAACCCTCGCGGCCCGCCTCGTCCGGCGGCAGAACTCATATAACCCGCCGCATCTGAAAAGCCGCTCCGCTGAAGCTGTGAAAACCATGGGAACCGCTAACAGGCCGGTTCAGTCCCTGCCGTGGTTTCACCCTCACTGGTCACCACGGCCTCCCGGCCCTTGGAAGTTGAGCCGGAGGAGTCACGATCGCCGGCATCCCGGCGAGTGGCGTCTTCAGACTCGTCGGCATCGGTGTCTCCGGCCGAAAGGAAGATGTTCACCCACCGCGAGCGCGGATCGGAGTCCACCAGTAGCGCCTTGACGAACAGGGTCAGCGGCACCGCCAGAATAGTGCCGAGCGCACCAACGATCTGACTCCAGAACAGCAGGGACAGGAAGGTCGTGGTCGTGTTCAGTCCCACCGCGTCACCGGTGAACTTCGGCTGGATGAGCGACTGGATGACAAAGTTCAGCAGACTGTAGGCGACCACCACCCACAGCGCGGTCCACGGCCCGGAGTCGACCAGACCGATCAGAGCCGGCGGAATCAAGCCCAGGATGAAGCCGATGTTCGGTATGTAGTTAGTGATGAATGACAGCACGCCCCAGGTGACCGCCATCGGCACGTCCAAGAACCACAACGCGATCACGTCCAGCACTGCGACGATCAAGCCGAAGATGGTAGACACCAGCCAGTAAGAGCGCACCGATGAGGCGAAACCGCCCAGAGCCGCCGCAATGCCCGGCCGCAGTCGACTCAGGGCGCGTGAACGTACCTCAATACGGGCCGTGTCGAACATCAGGAACACGACAGTCAGCACCAGTACGCTCAGCACCGACCCCAGGTTGGACAGCTGCCCGAGCAGGCTCTGCGCCAGGGAGACAATCCGGCTGGGGTCCACCGACTGCGACACCTGATCGATAAGAGTGGACTCGTCAACGCCCAGTCGCTCCAGCAGGGAGCGCATGCTGTCCCAGATCGAGGTGAACTGCGCGGAGTAGTTGGGCAGGGTCTCAATCAGCTGCACGATAGCAATCGCCAGGGCCGCGAACAGTCCTATGACGAACGCGAAGATAATCAGGATGGCGATTACTGCCGCCAACGGCCTGGGCACGTGCCGCCGGGTCGCCCAGGACACCAGTGGGCGTACGGTGATCACCAGCGTCAGGGCGAAGAAAGCCGGACCGAAGAGTGATCCGATGTAGTACAGGCCCGCACAGCCGACAACGAGTACTGCGATTATGAAGGCGATTGACTCGCCCTGCGAGCGGCCGGTCACCGCCTGGCGTACGTCACTCATAAGTTCATCCTCACACGGGGCCACCCCCGCGCACACCCGACGGGCCGGGACCGCGAGTCACACCACTGTTGCTGCGCGCCTCAGCGCACCGCCTCCAGGGCCCGCACCCGATCAAGGGCACGCATATGCGGCAGCGGATCGATGCCCGCCTCAAGCACGAAGTCAGTCAGCTGATCACGCACCACCTGCTCCAGCACAGCGGGCTGCCACGGCTTGGCGATGTAGTGGTCCAGGCCGGCGTCATTGACCGCACGAATCGTATCGGCCTGGTCCGCCTGCCCGGTGACCAGCACCTTCCGCGCGGCAGCGGTACGCTCATCGGTGTTCATCTCTACCAGCATGTCCACACCGCTACGCCCCGGCATGCGGTGATCAGCAAGTACCAGCGCGAGCAGATCGCCGTCGTCATCGACATCCGCAACCGCCTCCCAGGCATCCGCAACGTCCTCGGCCGGCTCTATACGCACAGCCGAGGCGAACGGCGCCAGGTCCCCGACGACGGCGTCACGGACCTCAGGCTCATCTTCGACCACCAGGATGACCAGTTTCATTGCTTCCCCTTGAGTGACTGAAAGTCGTCACGCGACTTCTCTCCATGTGAATGCCCGACCCCGACCTTACGTAACCCTGCCCCGGGGGCATCCGGCCCGACGGCCCTGTCCCCCCGCACCACCGCCGGGTTAACCGGCAGCACCACCGTCACACGGGTACGGCCGGGCTGGGAGTCCACCGTGATAGAGCCGCGGTGCGCATCCACCACGCTCTTGGCCAACCCCATGCCGAGCCCGAGCCCATAGCGCACCTGGCCGTGCTTGGTGGTGAACCGGGGCTCAAAAATGCGCGGCAAAATATCCGGATCGATGCCCGGACCATTGTCCTGCACCTGCACGCGCACGCCCCCGGCCACCGGGCCGATGCGCACCGCGACCCGGCCTGGCTGCGGGTCCCTTCCGGCCTGAACGGCGTCCTTCGCCTGGGCAGCCAGGGCATCGGCGGAGTTAGCGAAGATGTTTGTCCACACCTGGACCAGCTCGCCAACATGACCGGGCACCGGCGGAAGCACGCCCGGCTCGGTGGGGTAGTCCCGCTGAATCTCCACCCCCTCCAGGCGATGCGCGGTAAGCCGCAGAGCGTCCTCAACCACCTCCCGCAAGTCGACGTCAACCATGTCCTCGCCGTCCGGGCGCACGTAGGTGGACAGGCTCGCAACCAGGCCGCTAATACGTTTAGTTGCCAGCTGCATGTTTCGTTCGGCGCGGCCTATGGCCGCAGCCGCCTCCACCGTAGCCAGGCGTTGAGGGTCCGCAGCCAGCGCACGCACAGCACCGGGATCCGCGTCGGCGTCAACCCCGGCGGCAACCAGTCGGCGCGCCAGTTCCCGATCCCCGACGGTTTCCTCCAGCCGCTTACGGGCAGCCCGCTCTGCACGCGTAGACGCGGCGGGCCGTGTGCGCGCGGCGACGGCCACCCGGCTGATCGTCTCCCCATCAGGGTGCGTAGCCAGCACTGCGGCCAAGTCCTCATGCAAGTGGTCGTTGGCGCGCTGCAGCGCAGCCACCGGATTATTCAGCTCATGGGCCACGCCGGCGGCCAGCTCCCCCAAGGTGGCGAAGCGCTCCTGGGCCAGCAGCTCCAGGCGTGCCTGCTCCAGAGCCGTAAGCGCCTCCTGCACCTGCAGGCGCTCGGCGTCCAGTGCCGCCGCCAGTTCGATCTTCTCCACCTGCAGGATCTCCGAACGCGCCAGCCGCTTGGTCAGCGAGCGAATGATCAGGGCGGCCAGCAGCTGCTCGGTGACCTCGTTCTCCCGCAGCGCCCGGTCCAGCTGCTCGATAGACAGCAGGATCAGCTCCACATCAGTGGTGGTGGTGGCCGTGACAAAGGCGCGTCCATGACTGGCCAGGGACACCAGGCCGATGATGCGGCCCGTGGTGGCATGGTGCAGAGTGACCTCACCTACTCGGGTGTGCCGGGTCAGCGCCACCGACCCGCTCACCACCACGTACACCCCGTCCACGATCTGCCCCTGATGAGTCAGCCGCACCCCTGCGGGCAGCCGCAGGCGCGGACGCGGCCCGAGGACCTGTTCGCAGGCCGTAATGAGCTCTGCGGTAAGCGCATCGGAATGACGCGTGAGCGCCTCCAGCAGCGGCGAGTGCCCCCCGTTTCCGTCACGCCTCCGAGGATCATCATCGGGCAGGTGGTCGCGCATCCAGCGGCGGATCTGCGCCCGGGCACGCTCCCCAATAGCTCCGGGCGTCCAGGGCACCGCAATCACCTCGCGCACCAGGTCCTCATCTATGGCACGGCCGAGGTTGTGTAGCTCGGCGCGCTCGGTCAGCAGTACCATGCGAGCCGATTCCAGGGCGGGGTAATGCGCCACCGCGGCGGCGACGTCGTCGAGGCTGCCGACCTCGTCGGTGGCGACGATCAGCGCCACCGTAGCCGGGGCCGTGCGGCCGGCAACCTCCGGGGCGGCGCCGTCGCCCGCGGAAGGCGGCGGCTCTTGAACAGGACCTGGGCGTTCTGTGCCCGCCCACCGGAGTAGTTCCGCCAGAGTACGTACACGCACGACGTCGGCCAGGGCGTGCACCGCCGGGGTGACCTCGTGGGCCGCCTGGGTGCCCAGCGAGCTTGGTGACACGACAGCAACCACCAACCGGTCGTAGTCTTCGGCAGCGGCGGACGAGGGACCTACGGCACCGGGTTCTTGAGTCATAGCATTCCCATCGCCGACCAGGCCAGGGGCATGAGCGTAACCAGGATCATGGTGCCGATCACGCCAATGATGATGCCGACCCGGGCCATGTCACCCGTGGCGATCTCCCCGGTGGCGTAGGCAATCGCGTTGGGCGGGGTGGAGATCGGCAGGCTCATGCCCAGCGAGCAGGCCAGCGCCAGCACCACGGCTATAGTGACCGGCTCCAGTCCATCGATCCCCGTGGCCAGGCCCATAGCCAGCGGCACCAGCAGGTTACAGGCGGCGGAGTTGGAGATGACATTGGACAGGGCCAGGCCGAGCGCCCCCATCAGCACCAACACGGCCAGGGACGGCATCGCAGTCCAGTTGAACAGGTTCAGGATCCACTTGTCCAGACCGGTGGCGCCCACGCCGTCACCCAGTGCGATGCCGCCCGAAACCAGCCACAGCACGTCCCAGGACAGTCCAGCCAGGTCCTTGCCGGTCATTACCCGGGTGACGAGCATCGCCACGATCGCCAGGAAGCCGACCACGTTCGCGCTCAGCCCGTGCAGCGACTCGGTCATCCACAGCAGGATGGTGGCACCGGCGATTACATAGAACATGACAGCGCGGCGGTCGGTGTACCACTCGGCTCGCATGTCCAGTTGTATGGCCATTCCGCCGGGCAGGAACACCGCGCAGATCAGCAGCCAAGCGGCCAGCAGGATAACGAGCATCAGCGGAATGGCCATGAGCATCCAGTCCAGGAAGCTGACGGCGTGGCCGGCCTCCGCCAAGGCGCCCAGGGCGATGGCGTTAGGGGGTGTGCCCACGGGTGTGCCCATACCACCGACGTTCGCCGCCACCGGTATCGACAGCGCCAGACCGGTACGGGGCCGCCCCTCCGGCAGGGCACCGAGCACGGGGATGACCACAGCGAACATGGTGGCGGTGGTGGCCGTATTCGACATGAACATGCTCAGCACGGCGGTAATCACCATCAGCCCGAGCACGGTGCGGCGGGCGGAGCCGGTGAATGGCTTGATCAGTACGGCGGCGAGGTTCTTGTCCAGGTGGAACTTCTCCGACCCGTCAGCGATCAAGAAGCCCCCCAGGAACAGGACGATGACCGGGTTGGCCAGGGCCGCGAAGAAGCTCGAGTAGGCGGTGGCATCCTCGGGAACCGGCAGGACCGCCTGATCGGAGATGAGCAGTACTTCCAGTCCGATGACCAGCACGGCGGTGGCTACCAGGGGGATCGCCTCAGTAACCCACAGCACGATGGCGAGCAGGAAGATCGACAGCATCCGCTCACCCATCGGGTCCAGGTCCGGGATGTCTACCAGCAGCGGTGCCGCGAAGACCGCGACGGCAAGCAGTAGGCCGATGACCTGCTTGGGTGTCAGCGGCTCAAGGCGGTCGGGAACACGAGGACGTGGTCGATTGGCGGCTGGACGTGTGCGCGCGGGCATGGATCCTCCTCGTGGCACCCGGTGTCCGGAGTGTCCCGACATCTTTGCGGGGTAAAGGAGATCCTAGGCGATAGTCAGCGATTTTTATCGAGTCCCAGACACCGCTGCGCACGCCCACCCGCGGAGTCGACGCTGGTGTAGGCGGCCCTGGGCGATCACGCGGGGCTGCACACGCCCACCCGCGGAGTCGACTCTTCAGGCGTTAAGCACTATTGCTCCCCCCGCACCGAACAACCGGTCCAGCCAGGAATCCACAGCCGCCCAGAACTCCGCGGGCCGGGTGCGCCGCACGTCATGTCCCGCGCCCGCAAGCAGCGCGGTCTCAATCCTCGGGTTGGCGATGCGAGCGAGCCGGTCCAAGCCGACGGGGCCCACGCGCGCCGATCCGGGGCGGTCGCCGGTGACCAGGAGCGTAGGCACCGCCAAATCGGCCATCGCCTCCTCCCACGGCACCGGTGGCGCAACTACTCCGGTGTCCAGGAGGGATGGATCAACCCGCTGGCCGGCCCACACACCGGCCACGGCCTCGCCATCTGGAATCTCCGGATTAGCCAGGGCACGCGCAACGGCGCCGGGCAGATCAGCGAGGTCGGCAGCGCGGGCGCGCTTGCGGGCAGCGCCACGCTCACGCAGCTCCTGTGGGCTGCGTGAGCCGTAACGGGCCGGGTCCAGTAGTACTGCGCCGCTTACCAGGTCCGGGCGGCGCACGGCCACCACCATCGCGGTGGCCGCCCCCATGGAGTGGCCGATGAGGACCGGGCGGGAGCCTGGCGCGGCAGGCGTCGTTTCAGATTCTCCCGACTCTCCCGCCACCGGGTTCACCGCCTTGGCCGCGACAGAGGGACTGACGCGCGATGCGCCGCAGAACTCACGAGTTGCGTCGCCGACCGCCGGTAACGCGGGTATTCCAGGCACTGCGGGAATGAGCTCCTCCAGCAGGCTGATGACGTCCTCCACCAGCACTTCTCCCGCCCGATCCAACTCGGCTGTTGTCCAGCGCGGGGACAGGCCGTGCCCGCGGGCGTCCGCCGCAACGACCCGGTAGCCACGGCCAACCCAGTGGTCGATGGCTTCTGCTTGTGAGACGGCGGATCCGGTGATTCCATGGAGTAGCACAAGGGTGGGAGCGTTGGCAGGACCGGCGACGATGCGGGCGAGGGGTAGGCTCATGGCCCAATTGTTCCCCGAAGATGCGGCTAGTCTGAAGGCATGGACAAGCACCGTATGAACGTGGAGTCCTTCAACCTCGACCACACCAAAGTGGCGGCGCCCTTCGTGCGCATTGCGGACCGCAAGCGCCTACCGGGCGGGGACGAGCTGGTCAAGTACGACGTGCGCTTCTGCCAACCCAACCGCGAGCACCTGGAGATGCGGGCCGTGCACTCGATCGAGCACCTGACGGCCGAGCTCATGCGCAACCACACCGACCGGTTGATCGACTGGGGGCCCATGGGCTGCCAGACCGGCTTCTACGCG
Organism: Actinomyces sp. 565; assembly: GCF_010365615.1. Taxonomy (NCBI): domain Bacteria; kingdom Bacillati; phylum Actinomycetota; class Actinomycetes; order Actinomycetales; family Actinomycetaceae; genus Actinomyces; species Actinomyces sp. 565. Next base: position 18,935 of record NZ_PIZD01000026.1, on the reverse strand, counting down.
TTGACCCTGGGCCTGGAGCCGGAGGACTTCCTGCCGCTGCTGGAGGCGACCTTCCAGGACATCCTGGCCGCAACCGAGGTTCCGGCAGCTAATGAGGTGCAGTGTGGATGGGGCGCCAACCACTCCCTGGAGGCGGCCCAGGAGGCGGTCCGCGGCTTCCTGGCCAAGCGCGATCAGTGGGAGACCGTGTTCGCGCAGTGAGTGCCGCGCGCCGCCTACTCCAGCACGCACCACCGGACGCCACTCACCCCGTGGCCACGCCCGGCTCGGCGGTGCTGAAGTGTCCGTCTCTCGCCACTTTGCCCGCCGGCGCGGCCTCCACCCTGGGCGCGGCAGCGCTGTTTGCCCTGGTAAGAGGCGGTACACGACATGTGCGAACCTCCCCGCATCCGTGAAAGTGGCGAGAGATGGACATTTTTGTCCGGTGCACCCACCGGGGCATAGGGTTCTCGCTCGCAGTCGGATACGCCTGCCACCCAAGGGCGCAGGCAGCTGCCGGAACCGCGAGCTCCTGTGGATATCCCGTGCGTGACCGTCAGTTATCCACAGGTCGCGGATTAGTCATTGCCGACTGTCACCCGCCGACCGATGCTCACTCCATGAGGTACGCGGACAGGCGGGAACAGATCCTGCATAGGCTGGCTAAGGCCCATGGCGCTGCCAAAACGCGCCACCTCGCTGCTGATCGTTCAGATCGCAGGGCTATCGCCCGCATGGTGGATGAAGGTCTGGTCAGGGAGCACCCGGGGCGCGTGATCGCCCTTCCCGGAGTGAAGCGGGAGATCATTGTCGCGCGTCAGGTGGGTGGGCTCATCGGCTGCTTTCATGCCGTCGAAGCCTGTGGACTTCCAGTCCGGAACCGGCCTGGGCCCCGAGTCCATGTCCTCGTTTCGGGAACACCGCCCTCCATTCCCCTACGCACTGTCTGCCATCACGTCCCCGGTCTGCAAGTAGACCCGGCGGCATCGCCGTACGCCGACGTGGAAACCATGCTCATTGCCTTCATGCGGTGCGTGGAGCCACTGGATGCACTCATCGCACTAGATGCGGCATTACGTGGGGGCATGATTGCCAGGGAGCAGATGCACGCCAGGCTGCGTGGCAACCGTAATGGCCAACTTCGACAGCTGCTGAACCGGGCCAATCCCAAGGCACGCTCGCCGCTGGAGACCATTGCGCGCTACGAACTTGAGGAAGCCGGCGCCACACCCGAGGCCGGCGCTGAGCTGCCCATCGGGGAGCTGGACCTGCTGCTGGGGCGGTTAGACATTGAAACCGACGGACACGAGTTCCACAGCCAGCGGGCGGACTGGGAGCATGACCGCCATCGCGACCAGTGGCTCATCGCGCACGGCTACACACCACTACGACTGACCGCCCGCCAGGTACTCGCCCATCAGACTGTCGAACTGGTGCGGCCCGTAGCACAGCGCCTGGGCTGGTGGCCCGACTGTGCCAGCAGACCGTAGAAAGTGTCCATCTCTCGCCACTTTGCCGCTGGCGCGGCCTCTGCCGCAAGAGCGGCACCACTGTTTGCCCAGGTCAGAGGCGGTATACGACATCTACGAAACTCCCCGCATCCGTGAAAGTGGCGAGAGATGGACACTCTGGCCGTTTAAGCTCGGGGTATGAGCGCGATTCCAAGTCATGTGCCGCAGGCGGACCGCCGCCGGGTGGCCGCCGTGGTCGTGGTGGCGATGCCGGAGGAGGCACACCCCTTCCTGGATCGTCTGCCGCGGCTAGTAGACGCGACCGCCCCGCATCTTCCGGGCGGTGCCGAGGCCTGGCCGCTGGACCTGGGCGGGGGCCGGGAACTGCTCCTGGTGCGCTCGGGCATCGGGCTGGTGGCGTCCGCGAGCGCACTGGCGACGGTGCTGACGCAGGTGAACACGGGACTCATCATCTCCGCGGGTACCACCGGCGGCCTGGGCCGAGAGGTTGAGGTCGGTGACGTGTGCGTGTCCGCCAACCTGGCCTACACCGACGTTGACGCCACCGCCTTCGGCTATGCACCGGGCCAGACCCCGGGGCAACCCGCCACCTTCACCGGTGATCCGGGTCTGGTGGCACGCACCGGAGCGGCCGCAACTGCCCTGCGCGCCGCGACGCCCAGCGCGGGCGCCGCCCATATCCACGTGGGCCAGATGCTGGCCGGCGGCTCCTTTGTCACCGCCGCTAACGTGGGCACCACCCGCGAGCGCTTCCCGCAGGCGATCAGCACCGACATGGAATCGACGGCCCTGGCACAGGTGGCACACGCCGCGGCCATCCCCTTCGCCTCGATCCGCGGGGTCTCGGACCTGTGCGGCCCGCAGGCCGGCCAGGACTTCCACATCGGCGCCGACGAGGCGGCTGCCCGCTCGGCCGCCGTGGTGCTGGCGGCGCTGGGCTGAGCGGCGCGAGCCGCGCCCGGGGAGCCAGACGCCCGCGGCACGAGCCGACAGTTGTACGGAAGCCACCACGTCCGTTTATGCGGGAAGTTCCACGTGCTTCCCGGCTCCCGCTCCCGCCCAGCGCTACACCGCCACCAGCACCTGCACCATGACGATCTTGACGATGATCGCCAGCGCGAACAGGGTCGCATAGCCTGCCTCCACCCGTTCGTCATCCCGCTTGGACAGGGCGAAGGCGAGGATTGCGGGCTGGCCCACTAGCCCCGCCAGGGCGCCGGCGGCGCGCGGCGCGCTCAGCCCCACCCGGCGGGCACCGGCCAGCAGCACCACCGCGCTGACCACCACGATGAGCGCGGCCAGCCCTCCCACTGCCAGCCCCGTCACAGAAAATGCGGAGGCGGCGAAGTCCGGCCCGGAGGCCAGCCCAATGGCGGCCAGGAAGAACAGCAGCCCAAGCTGGCGGATGGTGGCGTTGGCGGCGTGCGGCAGCTGCCAGATGAAGGGGCCGGTGCGACCCAGCCGCCCCAGCACCATACCGACCACGAGCGGCCCCGCCGCCACCCCCAGCCGCAGCGTTATGCCGCCGGGCAGCGGGATCGCAGCGAGCCCGGCCAATGCGCCCAGTGCCATGCCGACCCCTACGGAGAAGGCATCGATCTGGGCGATGGACTTCTCCGAGTCGCCGAAGTAGTCGGCGGCCCGCTCCAGGTCTCCGGAAGGAACCACGGCCAGCACCCGGTCCCCGAGCTCGAGCACCAGGTCGTCATTTGCGAGCAGGTCCAGGTCGCCTCGCCGCACCCGCGTGATGACGCCCCGGAAGCGTCCGTGCATGTCCAGCTCGCCGATCGTGCGCCCGGCCACGCGGGTGGAGGAGACGGTCAGGCGCCGGTAGTCGACGACCGTGCGGTCCTTGGCCAGGCAGCGGTCATACCCGGTGCCGAGCTCATGAATGGCGTCCTCGAGGGCCGCCGGGGCGCCGACGATCACCACCTTGTCGCCCGGCAGCAGCTCCTCGTCGGGGGAGACCACCCGCGTGGCGCCATCGCGCTCCAGGTAGGAGATGCGGATGCGGTTGCGCTGGAAGGCCTCCAGATCGCTCAGCGCAACGCGGCGCAGCAGGAACACGCTGGTGGCGGCCAGTCCATCGGCGGAGGCCGGCCGGGGGTCGCGGCGCCCCGGCCAGTCGCGGCCAATGACCAGGGCGACGATGAGGATGGCGACGGCCACGCCCACCGGGTAGGCCAGGGCGTAGCCGACGGCGGGCTCCTGGCTGCCGGCGGCCTCGATCGCGGAGTCCAGGACGGGACTGGTCAGGGCGCCCGCGTAGGCGCCGGCGTCCATGGCCGGGCTGATGCCGGTCAGGTGGGCGTACACCGCCCCGGCTCCTCCGGCGAGCACGAGCGCCACCACGCACAGTGCCATAAGCGGCAGCTGCCGGCGCAGATTGCGGAAGAACGTACTGCCGGCGCCGATGCCGACGGTGTAGCAGAACAGCCCCAGGCCGAGGCTGCGCAGCAGGGTGAGGTTCTCCCCCAGGCTCGGGTCCAGGGCACCGACGGCCAGGCCGACGAACAGCGCCCCGGCGGCTCCGAAGCGGATCGGCCCGAAGGGGATCTGTCCGACGGCCGTACCCACACCGATCACCAGGAAGACGGTCAGGATCGGCGCGGAGGCGAGCACGTCGACGACGGCGGCGAGGAAGTCTGGCACGCCCCCAGGCTAGTCGGCGAACGCACCGCCGCAGCGGGGCAGCGGGGCGGCGCCAGCCGCGCTGCTGGGCGGTCAGCCCTTGCACGGCCGTGGTCACGACTGGGATTCCGTAGCGGCACTCAACGCCGCCTCGGACGGCTATTGCCGCCCCGCCCCCACGGGAACTAGGCTTCCCGGGTACGGACCCTCCCTGGCCCGCTGCGCACCTGTCCCTCCTCAATGATGAGCCACCCGTATGGAAACCTCAGTAGCCCCTGCTCTCCCCACTTACAGCCCCGAGGAAGAGCACCTGGTTATCCGCAACCACCAGGGCGTCCCCGTGGGTATCAAGCCGCACACCAAATGGACCCCGAAGAAGATCGCCCTGTGGGTCGCAATCACCGCCCTGGGCGTGCTGGGGTGGTGGATGCTCGCCGTGGCGCGCGGCGAGAGCGTCAACACGATCTGGTTCGTGGTCACCGCGATCTGCACCTACGCCATCGGCTACCGCTTCTACGCCCTGTACATCCAGCGCACCATCATGCGGCCCGATGACACCAACGCGACTCCGGCCGAACGCATTAACAACGGCCGCGACTTCGACCCCACCCACCGCGTCGTCCTGTACGGGCACCACTTCGCCGCCATCGCCGGCGCCGGCCCGCTGGTCGGCCCCGTCCTGGCCGCCCAGATGGGCTACCTGCCGGGCACGCTGTGGATCATCCTCGGCGTGATCGTCGCCGGCGCGGTGCAGGACATGCTGGTGCTGTTCTTCTCCATGCGCCGCGGTGGCCGCTCCCTGGGGCAGATGGCGACCGACGAGATCGGCCGCGTCGGCGGCACCGTGGCCACGGTGGTCGTCCTGGTCATGCTGATGATTGTGCTGGCGGTGCTGGCGATGGTGTGCGTCAATGCGCTCGCCGAGTCCCCCTGGGGCGTCTTCTCCGTCGGCTGCACCATTCCGATCGCCATCTGCATGGGCCTGTGGCTGCGCTTCGTCCAGCCCGGCCGCATCACCCAGGTCTCGCTCGTCGGCTTCGCCGTGCTCATCGGCGTCATCATCGCCGGACGCTGGGTCGCGGAGTCCTCCTTCGGCCAGTACCTGCACCTGTCGCCCACCACCCTGGTGTGGTGCATGATCGTCTACGGCTTCCTCGCGGCCGTCCTGCCCGTGTGGGTGCTGCTCACTCCGCGCGACTACCTGTCCACCTTCATGAAGGTCGGCACCATCGCGGTCCTGGCCGTCGGCATCATCATTGTGCGGCCCCTGGTGGAGATGGCCGCCGTCTCCGAGTTCGCCCTTAACACCGACGGCCCCGTGTTCGCAGGCCAGCTCTTCCCCTTCCTGTTCATCACCATCGCCTGCGGCGCCCTGTCCGGCATGCACGCCACCGTGTCCTCCGGCACCAGCCCGAAGATGATCCAGAAGGAGAGCCAGGTCCGCATGATCGGCTACGCCGGCATGCTCATGGAGTCCTTCGTCGCGATCATGGCCCTGGCAGCCGCGGTCTCGCTGAGCCCGGGCATCTACTTCTCCATGAACACCTCCGCCGCCACCATGAACGCACTCGCCGGCGACGACGTCGTCGCCACGGCGTCCAACCGCGAGGAGGTCGCCGCGGCCGCCGTCGCCAACCTCCAGGTGACCGACGCCCACGGGGACTCGCTGGTTCCGGTGTGGGACTCCTGGGACGAGAACGGCAATCCGAAGACGTACACGGGCGCCGAGGCGCTGGAGCAGGTGGCCTCCGACGTCGGCGAGCCGAGCATCATCTCCCGCACCGGTGGCGCCCCCACGCTGAGCGTCGGCATGTCGCACATCCTCCACCAGATCGGCGGTGGCCGGACGATGATGGGCTTCTGGTACCACTTCGCCATCATGTTCGAGGCGCTGTTCATTCTTTCCGCCGTCGACGCCGTCACCCGCGTGGCCCGCTTCCAGCTCGGTGACGCCCTGGGCAACATCTGGCCGAAGTTCCGTGACCCGTCCTGGCACGTTGGGGCGTGGGTGACCACCGGAGTCGTCGTGGCGGCCTGGGGCTCGCTGCTGCTCATGGGCGTGACCGACCCGCGCGGCGGCATCCAGACGCTCTACCCGCTGTTCGGCATCGCCAACCAGCTCATCGCGGCGATCGCCCTACTGCTGTGCCTGGTGATGACGGTGCGCAAGGGCCGGCTGAAGTACGCGTGGATCCCCGCGATCCCGCTGGCCTTCGACACGGCCGTCACCTTCACGGCGTCGTGGCAGAAGATCTTCTCCACCGATCCGCAGGTGGGCTACTTCCAGCAGTGGCGCGACGCCCGGGCGCTGCTGCCCGCGCTCACTGACGCGGAGGCGATCAGTGTGCAGCGCGCCATTATCCGCAACACCATGATCCAGGGAACGCTGTCGGTCGTGTTCCTCGCGCTCGTCGTCTTCGTCATGCTGTGCGCTGCCATCACCATGGTGCGTGCCGTGCGCGCGGGCGACACCACCACCTCCGAGGATCCGTATCAGGAGTCGAACTTCTACGCCCCCGAGCACCTGATCGCCAGTCCGCTGGAGAAGAAGCTTGTCAACGAGTATGCGCTCGTCGGTGATCCGGCGCTCATTCCCGGCGGCGCACGCGCCGGCGCCCCGGCTGCCGTAGCCAACGACGAGGACCGCTGACTTGACCGGGGCGACCACAGAGGTGAGCGAGGTAGTCGGAGCGCCGGTGCCCGCCGCGTCGCGGAGTTTGGCTGCGGCGCGGTGGGCGGGCCGGATTCGCGCCTGCCTGTCCCGGGCGCGCGGGTTGTGGCGCGACTTCACCGGCGAGGCGGCGTACGACCGCTACGTCGAGCGGCACCGGCGCGAGCACCCCGACCATGCCCCGCTGACGGCGCGCCAGTGGTGGCGGGCCCGTTCCGAGTTCGACGAGAGCAATGTGAGCACCGGCTGCTGCTGATTGGAGTCGGCTTGGGGACGGTGGCCGCCTTAGGTTTCGGGTGCGTTTACTACGCCGGTTCACCGTTTGCTACGCCACTTAGCCGTTTGCTGAAGGCTTCTGAGGTATTCAGCAGGCCGTTAACTAGCGTTGTTAACGGCGAAGTGGCGTAGTAAAGGCGCGGCGGGGTTGCGGGTGCTCACGGGTTGTCTGGGGCGGTGGCGTCGGTGCGGCGGGGCCGCCTGGAGGTGACGAGAGCAGTAGTTGCGAGTGTTGCGTGTGATGCAGTCGGGGTGTATGGGGCTGGTGTGGCGCCCACGAGGAAGTCACAATTCGGTCTACGGTGCAAAGTTTGGTACATTTTGACCCTGACTTTTCCGCATGACTTCGTTGAAAGTTGGTGGCTGGAGGGGCCTGTGGGGGTGTCGGTGGCGCTTGGCTTGTTTTCAACGAAAGGTGGTAGTTTTGGCTTGGTGCCAGTCGGTTCCGTGGGGTGCTTGCGGGGCCGGTGGCGATCCCGGGCCTGGAAGTGGCGGAACGGCGCGGTTTCCAGGGGTAGGGGTCAGGAAGCACCTCGCACCTCCAGGTGCATTAAGACCTTCCGCCGCGGGTGCGGCGGGGGCTTCGACGGCCTGTCAGGAAGCACCTCGCACCTCAAGGTGCATTAAGACAGGGCCTTGCCCGAGCCCCACACCGTCACCACCCCCGTCAGGAAGCACCTCGCACCTCAAGGTGCATTAAGACATGCAACGGCGCAGGTAAGTGTTATCCCACGGTTCGAGTCAGGAAGCACCTCGCACCTTCCGACAAGCCGGCGCGGGCGCCTGCTGAAGGTCGCCGCGCTGGTGGGACGCGTCCCGGAGGGGCGGGAGATGTACGCACTCGGGCGGTGGATCAGGCCAGGCGGTTCCCGGGGTAGACGCACGTCGCGGTTCATGACGAGCCGTCACCGGAAGACGCCCCTGGCGGGCTGCACGACGGCGGCCTCCCAGGGGTGCGGTGTCAAAATCGATGACAAACGCGCGTCGTCACCTCCTGGCGCGATTCGGCGCCCGCATGATTCCAACGTTTCGTGCGCCGCCGTCGACGTCGCCGGACCCGTTTGTCATAGATTTTGACACTCACGGTCGCCGCCCAGCGCAATACACGGCGACGAACCACCCGCACCCCAAACCGAAAGACTCCCGCGATTCGGCCCCGGCGGAACGACGTCGCCCAATCCGCGACACACGCGGGTCGGGCCGATACGGGCCGCTACGATTCGCTAAGTGACCGACGCGACTAAGCCCCCGACCACCTTCGACGACGGCGCCACCACCGCCCCCGACCGCGAGGAACTGACCTGGGAGCTGTTCGGCCGCGCCGAACGCGAACTGTCCGCGCAGATCGTGTCCTCCGGCTGGGTGCCGGACCTGATCATTGCCATCGCCCGCGGCGGCCTGATCCCCGCCGGCGCCATCGGCTACGCGATCGGCGTCAAGGCGATGGGCACAGTCAACGTCGAGTTCTATACCGGGGTCGGCCAGACCCTGGCCGAGCCGGTGGTCCTCCCGCCGCTCATGGACGCCTCCGACCTTCCGGGCAAGAAGGTGCTGGTGGTCGACGACGTCGCCGACTCCGGCAAGACCCTGAAGATGGTGATGGAGCTGCTGCAGCACCAGGGCCTGGACCTGGGCGGGGAGAACGCCGCGGTGGATGCACGCAGCGCGGTGATCTACCGCAAGCCGCACAGCCTCGTCGAGCCCGACTACTGCTGGCGGGTGACCGACAAGTGGATCAACTTCCCCTGGTCGGTGCTGCCTGTCATTACCGCCTCCTCCCTGGAGCGGAATACCGCCAACCAGTGCGCTGCCGACCACATCGGAGGCTGAGGAGCCAGCGTGACCATCCCTGACAAGCCCCGGGTTCCACCTGCCGCCGAACAGGTCGGCACTGCCCGCTCGGCTACTCGCACCGGCAGCGCCGCCCGCGCCCTGGCCGCACTTTACTTCGGCGTCGTTCTGGTGGCCGTGCTGTGGCCATCGGGGGATGACATCGCCGCGTTCAAGGACGGACTGGGACCATGGTTCCTGACACTGCGCGGCAAGGACATCTTGCTGAACTTGATCATGCTCGCACCCCTGACCCTCCTGGCCACGCTTGGCTGGCCGCGAGTGCCCTGGTGGGCCTGGGCGCTGGCAGGATGTGCCGTGGGCCTGGGGGCAGAGCTCGCGCAGTGGGTGGCTCCGGGTCTGGACCGCCGCCCCTCATTTGCCAACATTCTTCAAAACGGCGCCGGCGCCTGGGTGGGGGCTGCACTGGCCGGAATGCTGCTGCACCGGCGCCGACCGGAGCGCCGACAGCACCCGGGACGATCCCACAGAGCATGACGATGGAGCACAACAAAGGCCCGGACCAATCAGTTGGCCCGGGCCTTTTCCGTGCGCGGGGGGGGACTCGAACCCCCATGATCGCAAGATCACACGGACCTGAACCGTGCGCGTCTACCAATTCCGCCACTCGCGCTTGAGTGATCTCATGCTATCGGCAACTCGGTGCCCGCGTCCAATCCAGTTCGCCACTCACAGCCGTGAAACCGCTCACCCGCCATCGTCCGCCCCTGCGCAGCCCCGCGACAACCGGGGCCTGTTTCGCCTAGTATCCACAATGCCTGCAACCCTGATCGCAACACAGCCGTCGTACTGGTCTTCCCGTCACGCGGGCCACAGCAGCTACCATTGGGCCAGGTCACCTCTGGAATCCTGCCCATATGCACACCGTCCTCGGGCAGTGCCGGTATCGTGGCCCGATCAGGCCGCGGGCCGGGCAGTCGCCCGCCTCGCGGACGGCAGCGGCGCCGCCGCAGCCGCTCCAAAGCACACGGGGAGGTAGTCCATGGGTTTCCTGGACAAGTTCGAGAAGGGCGTCGGCAACGTCGCCAATCGGGCCATGTCCCGGTTCTCCGACGACGTTGAACCCATAGAGATCGCCTCTAAGCTGCGGGAGACAATGGACAAGCGCGCCGCCTCCTTCGCCCGCGACCGCTCCGTGGTGCCCAACGTGTTCCGCATCCACCTGGCCCCCAGCGACGTTGAGCACCTGGGCACCTGGGGCATGGATGAAGTGGTCCGGCAGATGGAGGAAGTGGCCACCACCCACGCCGGCGAGCAGGGCTACTCATTCGTCGGCCCGGTCGACGTCTCCTTCCTGGCGGACGAGCGCCTCACACCCCCCATGATCGAGATCGAGTCCTCCACCCGCCGCGGAGCCGCCGCCCCCGCTGCCGCCGCCACCGCCTCCCCAACCCACCCCATCCTGGACATCGACGGGCAGCGCTACCTGCTTACCGGTCCCGTCACCGTGATCGGCCGCGGCAGCGAGGCTGACATCATCGTGGACGACTCCGGCGTCTCCCGCCGCCACCTGGAGATCCGGCTGACCCAGGGCCACGCCATTGCCACGGATCTCGGCTCCACCAACGGCACCTTCGTCGAGGGCCACCGGGTCGACGCCGCGACCCTCCTGGACGGCAACACACTCACAATCGGACGCACCCGGATCATGTTCTGGGACGGCACGCAGGGCACAGGGACCAACGGGTGAGTGAGCTCGCATTCACCATCGCTCGACTGGGTTTCCTAGTCCTGCTGTGGGTTTTCGTCTTCCTCGTGGTACGCGCGCTGCGCCGCGACGTCGCCGACGTCTCCACAGCCCCGGCCCGGCGCCGCTCCACCCGTGAGTCCTCCCCGGCCGGCCGGAACCGCGGACCCACCCGCCTGGTAATCACCGAGGGCCCCCTGGCAGGTTCCATGGTGCCGTTGACGCCCACTTCCATCACCATCGGCCGCGACCAGAACTGCACACTCGTGCTCAACGACTCCTACGCCTCTTCCCGGCACGCCCGCGTATTCCCCAAGGATGGCGCCTGGTGGCTGGAGGACCTGTCCTCCACGAACGGCACCACGCTGGCGGGGCGCCCCGTGTACGGTGCCGTTGAACTGCCTGTAGGAGTGCCGGTGCGAATCGGCCAGACCACCTTGGAGCTGCGGCCATGACCATCTCCCTGCGCTACGCCGCCAGGAGTGACGTCGGGCTGGTGCGCGCCTCCAACCAGGACTCGGGCTATGCCGGCCCGCACTTGATGCTGCTGTGCGACGGCATGGGCGGACCCGCCGGCGGAGATATCGCCTCCGCGGTAGCGGTTGAGCACCTGGTGCCCCTGGACGCCGACTCCCACCAGGCCGGGGAGCTCCTCGACCTGCTGCGCGACGCCGTGCAGGAGGCGCACAGCGACCTCATCTCCCTGTCCAGCGACAACCCCGACCTGGCCGGCCTGGGGACCACCTGCATCGCCGTAATGCGCTCCGGCAACAAGCTCGCCATGGTGCATGTGGGCGACTCGCGCGCCTACCTGCTGCGCGACAGCGAGCTCACCCAGGTCACCACCGACCACACCTTCGTGGAGTACCTGGTGGAGACCGGCAGGCTCACGCGAGACCAGGCGCGTCGGCACCCCCAGCGCTCAGTGCTGCTGCGCGTACTGGGCGACGCCGAGGGTGAGGTCCAGCTGGACGAGTCCATCCGCGAGGCAGTGCCCGGCGACCGCTGGCTGCTTTGCTCCGACGGCCTGAGCGGTCCCGTCTCCGCCGAGACGATCGGGGAAGTGCTGGCCACCGTGGAGGATCCCGGCCAGGTCGGCGACCAGCTCATCGACCTTGCCCTGCGGGCCGGCGGACCAGACAACGTCACCGTGGTGGTGTTCGACGTCGTCGACGACGACCCCCAGCCGCAGACCGATACCCAGATCGTGGGCTCCGCGGCCAACCGGCGCGCCCGCCTGCACCAGGCCGCCACCGGCAACAATTCGCATTCCTCCCCGGAGCCGGCCGAGCCCGTAGAGGCCACCACGCCGGCCGCCAAGGCCGCCGCCCTGGTGGCCGGCCTGGACTCCACACCCCCGCCCACCGACACCGCCGAGGAGGAGGCCGTCGCCGCCCAGGCCCGCACCGAGCTCGCCCGGCGCCGCGTACGCCGGCTGCGTTCCGCGATCGCCTCCCTGATCCTGCTCCTGGCCCTCCTAGGATCCGGGGCACTGGGGTACCAGTGGACCCAGTCCCAGTACTACGTGACCACCCTGAACGGCCAGATCGCCATCTACCAGGGCATACCCCAGTCGGTCGGACCGTTCTCGCTCAGCCACGTGGTGCAGACCTACAGCCGGCCCGGCGTGGATGAGCTCAACGAGCAGATCCTGGCCAAGCTCGAGCGAACGGTGCAGCAGCCCTCCCTGGATGCGGCCCGCCAGTACGTGCGCACCACGGTGATGGACAACCTGGTGGACGTTCCAGAGGAACAGCCCACACCGGAGCCGACGCCGACCCGCTCTCCCACTCCCGCACCGACTAACTCCCCGGCGCAGACCCAGCGACCCACGCCGTCCGCGAGCGCGACGCGCACGGCGTCCTCCTCCTCAACCCGCGCCCTGGGGAGCACCCGGCCGGGGCAATCACCCCAGGCGTCCCAACGGCAGCCGGGGCAGCCGGATCCTGGCGCGATACCCGCTGAAGGACCTGCCGGGGGCCCTGCTGAGGGATCTGCTGCATGAGTTCACCCACCTTCCGCCCCGCACCGGTGCCGAGTTCGGCGTCGGCCCAGAGCACGGGCCGCTGGGCCGAGGCCGGGCTACTCATCATTGCTCTGGTCATCGGCCTGGCGGCGTTCGTGCTCACCGCCATCAACCGCACTGGCTCCTCCCCCGCCCAGTCGCTTCAACTCGCCGCCGCCCTCGCCGCGGTGTGCCTGGTGGTGCACCTGTGGGTGCGGCGTACCGCCCCCTGGGCGGATCCGGTACTGCTGCCGACGGCGGTCGCCCTAAATGGCATCGGGCTGGCAATGATCCACCGGCTGGACATGTCCTATGAGCGCTTGGGGCAGACCCACGACTATGGGCCCAAGCAGGCGGTGTGGACCGCGCTCGGTGTATTCCTGTTCTGCCTGGTTCTTCTGGTGCGTGACTACCGGTTACTGCGCCGCTGGGATCACCTGGCCATGTGGGGCGGTCTGGGGTTCTTGGTGCTGCCGTTCGTGCCCGGGCTGGGCACGGAGATCAACGGCGCCCGCATCTGGATCCGGCTGGGGCCGATGTCCTTCCAGCCGGCGGAGCTGACCAAGGTGGCGCTGGCGATCTTCTTCGCCTCCTTCCTGGTGTCCAACCGGGACAACCTGGCCCTGGCGGGCCGCCGCGTGCTGGGGGTGAACCTGCCGCGCGCCCGCCACCTGGCGCCCCTGCTGGTGGTGTGGGGCGTCAGCATCCTGGTGCTGGTGCTCCAGCGGGACCTGGGCTCCTCGGTGCTGCTGTTCGGACTGTTCGTGGTCACCCTGTACGTGGCCACGGACCGGCCCAGCTGGCTGCTTATCGGTGCGGCACTGTTCGTGCCGGCGGCATGGTTCGCGGCCACCCACCTGGCGCACGTGCAGCAGCGCATCACCGCCTGGCTCAACGCCATGGACCCGGGCGTCTACGAGATGCCGGGCGGCTCCTGGCAGCTGGTGACCGGCCTGTTCGGCATGGCTTACGGCGGGCTGATGGGCACCGGCTGGGGTGAGGGCTACCCGAACCTGACCACCTTCGCCAACTCCGACTTCATCGTCGCCTCCCTCGGGGAGGAGCTGGGGCTGACGGGCACGCTCGCCATCCTCATGCTCTACCTGATCCTGGTGCAGCGGGGGCTGCGCACGGCCCTGGCCCTGCGGGACGGCTTCGGCAAGCTGCTGGCGACCGCCCTGTCCTTCACCATCGCCCTGCAGGTGTTCGTCGTAGTCGGAGGTGTCACGCGCCTGATCCCGCTTACGGGACTGACCACCCCCTTCCTCGCCTATGGCGGCTCCTCCCTGATTGCCAACTGGATCATCCTGGCGCTACTGGTACGCCTGTCCGACGCCGCCCGCCGCCCCACCGCCGCCGCCCCCCGCATCATCGACACTGCGGAGCTGCCCTCCTCGCTGCGCAAGCGGGTGCGTGACGCCGACGACGCCGCGGACGCTGAAGCTAGCGACGGTCCGCCCGCCTTCACGCCCGCGCAGCCAGCACCTAAGGAGGGCAGCGCATGAACCGGCAGATACGACAAGTCACTGTCCTAGTGCTAGTCATGATGCTTGCGCTGGCGGCTTCACTGACCAGCGTCCAGGGCCTGAGCCGCCCAGCACTGTGGGAGTCATCCTCCCGGCAGGGCACCCTGACGACGGACGCGCGCAACTCGCGCATGGTCTACGCCCAGTTCGGCACCGACCGCGGGCAGATGCTGGCGGGCGACACCGTGATTGCCGACTCTCAGGCCTCCGACGACGCTTACACCTACCAGCGCACCTATCCGGGCGGGGAGCTGTACGCCCCGGTCACCGGCTACTTCTCCACCTCCTTCTCCTCCATGACCGGCCTGGAGCTGGCTGCCAACCCCGTGCTCAACGGGGAGGACCCCTCCCTGTTCTCCAGCCGCATCAAGTCCCTGATCACCGGCGAGACCCAGCAGGGCGGTGCCATCAAGCTGACCATCGACCCGCAGGTGCAGCAGGCCGCCTGGGACGCCCTGGGTGGCCGCCGGGGCAGCGTCGTCGCCATCGACCCTTCCACCGGTGCGATCCTGGCAATGGTCTCCTCACCCTCCTACGACCCCAACCTGCTGGCCTCCCACGACGCCGACACCGCCCAGTCCGCCTGGGATACCCTGGCCGCTGACCCCGCCAAGCCGCTGAGCAACCGGGCCATCGCCGGTGACCTGTACGCACCCGGCTCGACCTTCAAGATCCTGACCATGGCCGCCGCCCTGCGTACCGGAACGGCCGGTGCCTCCACCGAGGTGGAGGCACCGGACACCCTGACCCTGCCGGGCACAAACCACGCCCTGTCCAATTACGCCGGTGAGTCCTGCGGGAACGGCAAGGTCACACTCACCTACGCCTTCGCCGAGTCCTGCAACACTCCCTTCGCCCAGCTGGCCATGGACGTGGGCGACGAGGAGCTGGCCACCGAGGCCGCCAACTGGGGCTTCGGGGAGAACCTGGAGATACCTCTCACGGTCACCCCGTCCATCTATCCGGCCAACGACTCGCAGGCACAGACCGCCATGGCCGGCATTGGGCAGGCGTCGGTGCGGACCACCCCGCTGATGATGGCCTCGGTGGCGGCAACCATCGCCAACGGCGGTAAGCAGATGACCCCGTACCTGATCTCGCAGGCACTGGACTCGGACCTGTCAGTCGTCTCCACCACCTCGCCATCCGTCGCACGCACCCCGATCGACTCCAGCACGGCGCAGACCCTGTCGGAGATGATGCAGCAGGTGGTTACCGACGGCACCGGCACCACCGCGCAAGTGGCCGGGGTGACCGTGGCCGGCAAGACCGGCACCGCCGAGACGGGCTCGGCCGAGGGCGGTCCGGTCACCTGGTTCGTCGGCTTCGCCGGCACCGATATCTCCAAGCCCACGATCGCCCTCGCCGTCGTCCTGGACGGCGGCGAGCAGACTGCCACCACCGGCACCGGCGGCTCAGTTGCGGGACCGATAGCCGCCTCCGTCATTGATGCGGCGGTGGATCAGTGAAACCCGAGCCTGGACTGGAGCTGCAGGGGCGCTACCGCCTGGTAGAGCGCATCGCCCTGGGCGGCATGGGGGAGGTGTGGCGCGCCACGGACCTGCGTTCCGGGCGCGCGGTGGCGGCGAAGATCCTACGGCCCGAGCTCGCCGGGGATGAGATCTTTCTGTCCCGGCTGCGGGCCGAGGCCGCCAACTCCCGGGGGCTGCGGCACCCGAACCTGGCCGTGGTCCTGGACTCCGGTGAGCGGCGCGGCTCCGGCTGGATCGTCATGGAGCTGGTGCAGGGCCGGGCCCTGTCAGACATCCTCGCCGAGCGGGGCACCATGCCCCCGGAGGAGATCCTGCCGATCCTGGCACAGGTCGCCCGCGCCCTGCAGGTGGTGCACGACTCCGGCGTCGTGCACCGGGACGTCAAGCCCTCGAACATCCTGATCAACCGGGAAGGGCTGGCCAAGCTCACCGACTTCGGCATTTCCATGGGCGTCAACCAACGGCCCATGACAGCCACGGGCATGGTCATGGGAACGGCTCAATACCTGGCCCCCGAGCAGGCCATGGGCAACATGGCCACGCCGTCCGGGGACTTGTACGCGCTGGGGGTCATCGCCTACGAGGCACTGGCCGGACGGCGCCCCTTCACCGGCTCCACCCAGGTTGACATCGCCTTCGCCCACGTCAACCAGCCGGTTCCACCGCTGCCGGACGATCTGCCCGAGCAGGTACGGGAGGTGGTCATGGAGCTGCTCGCCAAGAAGGCCGCCGACCGGCCCCGCACCGCGCGTGAGCTCGCCCGCCGCCTGGACCGGATTGTGGTCAACCTGCCGGCGGAGTCCTGGGATCCGCGCCAGGCCCCCACCTGGCGCGCCACCGGGCGCAGGAGCGCTGAGCGCCCCGGCGGCACCGGCAGCTCCGCGGCCGGGGGCGCCGATACCTCCGCTACCACCGACGCAGCTGGTACCACCGGGAACACCGCCACCGGCAACAGCACCAACGCGGGCGCAGGCGGGCAGCCGACCACGAACCAGCCGCATACCGCGGTCGGCGGCGCGCAGGCGGACCGGGAGCCGCCCACCGCGACCCGCTCCATCCCCGCTGCGGATCAGACCCGCTCCGCCGTCGCCGACGCCCCCGAAGCCGGTCACGCGGCAACCCGGCACGCTTCCGGCAGGGAACGGTTTGGGCTGCCCGCCGGCACCATCCGGATCGTGGTCATCATCCTGATCCTGCTCGCTCTGCTGTTAACGACGGGTACCCTTGCTTCAGCGCACCCGGGCGCCTCACGTGATTCAGCGGTCGCGTCAACCACCTCTTCAAAGGAGGCACTGTGACGATTCAGTCCCCTCAGCAGATGCTCGCCGGACGGTACGAGCTGCGAGAGCTCATCGGTCGCGGCGGCATGGCCGAGGTGCACCTCGGTTATGACACGCGTCTGAGCCGAATCGTCGCCATCAAGCTGCTGCGCTCGGACATCGCCGGAGACCCCACCTTCCAGGCGCGGTTTCGGCGGGAGGCGCAGTCTGCGGCTGCCCTGAACCATCCGTCGATTGTGGCCGTATACGACTCCGGTGAGGAGGAACTGACCCAGCCCGACGGCTCAACCCGGGTCGTCCCCTTCATCGTCATGGAGTACGTCGAGGGGCACACGGTGCGTGAGCTCCTCGGCGAGGGCGAGGCGGTACCGATCCCGGAGGCGGTGGAGATCACCACCGGAGTACTCGACGCCCTGGAGTACTCCCACCGCGCCGGCATCGTGCACCGCGACATCAAGCCCGGCAACATCATGCTCACCCAGGCCGGCGCCGTGAAGGTCATGGACTTCGGCATCGCCCGGGCCGTGGAGGACTCTGCCGCTACCGTCACCCAGACGCACGCCGTGGTCGGTACCGCCCAGTACCTGTCCCCGGAGCAGGCCCGCGGCGAGGTGGTCGATGCCCGCTCCGACCTGTACTCCACCGGCTGCCTGCTGTATGAGCTGCTCACCGGCCAGCCGCCCTTCACCGGTGACTCGGCGGTGGCGATCGCCTACCAGCACGTTCGGGAGATCCCGAAGACGCCGTCGTCCATCGCCGCCGACATCCCCGACTCCCTGGACCGGGTGGTCCTCAAGGCCCTGGCCAAGAACCGGGATGACCGCTACCAGGACGCCGCGCATATGCGGGCCGATCTACTGGCGGCTGCCCGCGGCCTGGACGTGGCCGCGCCGGCTACCGACACCTGGGCGGCCACCGCCGTCATGGCCCCGGAGGCCGCCGCTGCCGCACCCTCCCCGGAGGAGGAGTCGGCGGCGCCGTCGGAGGAGGAGCAGCCGCGTAGGCGCTGGTGGCTGTGGGTGCTTGTCCTGATTGCCCTAATCGGCCTGGGCACGCTGCTGGGGCTGTCCGCCTCAGGGTTCTTCGGTGGCGGCCCGACCCCCACCCCGACGCCGACCGCCACGGCTGTGGCCGTGCCGAACGTGTCCGGCATGAGCGAGTCCGATGCACAGGCCGCCATTGAGGGCCTGGGGCTGGTTTACGAGAAGGGTGAGGACGTCAACTCCGACACGGTTGACGCCGGCCTGGCCGTATCCACCGACCCCGGCGACGGTACCTCGGTGCTGCTGGGCTCCACCGTCACCGTGCACTTCTCCTCCGGATCGGCCATGGTGGATGTGCCCGACGTGACCGGCAAGTCCCAGGCCGATGCCCGTACGGCAATCACCGACGCCGGCCTGAGCGTCGGTGACGTAACCACCGAGGACTCCGCCGACGTCGCCTCTGGCGCGGTCATCCGCACCGACCCGGTGGCCGGAACCCCGGTGGAGCGCGGCTCGACGGTCTCCCTGGTGGTGTCTTCGGGCAAGACCACGGTGCCGAATGTGGTTGGCATGTCGCAGGAGGAGGGGCAGGCCGCAATTACTGCCGCCGGCCTGAACTACAACAGCTCCACGGTGGAGGAGACCACCAATGATGAGAGCAAGGACGACCAGTACGTTGTCACCGCGGTAGACCCGGGCGCGGGATCCTCGGTTGACACCGGCCAGTCGGTGACGCTGACCATCACTCACTACACCTACCAGGCGCCTGCCACCATCGCTCCTACGCAGCAGCCCACAACCGCGCAGTCCGCCGAGGCGAATGACGACGAGCACAACCAGGCCGACCAGTAACCGCCGAGGTCGGTAGATATGGCCAGGCCGGCACCCGTCCGCGCGCATAGGCGCAGGCGACTGCGCGGGCTAGTCCGGCTCTCCAGCTCAAGGGCATGGTGGTGTCAGGTATGCGTATCTCGGTAGGTCGGTGTGGCGGTTCGTACGTTCCGGTCGACGATTCGTACCCCACGGTGACGGTTCGTACCGCAGGGGTACTGTGTTGTCTCATGACTTCTGGGACTGTTGG